>CAYYBU010000182.1:0-6153 GCA_964469945.1 uncultured Planctomycetaceae bacterium | reverse complement strand
CGCACCGAGTGCTTCACGCCGGTGGCGATGACGAAATCGTCGGGCTGGTCCTGCTGGAGCATCAGCCACATCGCCTTGACATAGTCGCCCGCGTAGCCCCAATCGCGCATGGCATCGAGATTGCCGAGGACGAGCTTGTCTTGCAGTCCGAGCTTGATGCGGGCCACGCCGTCGCTGATCTTGCGGCTGACGAATTCCATGCCGCGCAACGGCGATTCGTGGTTGAAGAGGATGCCCGAGCAGGCGAAGATGTCGTAGCTCTCGCGGTAATTCACCGTGATCCAATGGCCATAGACCTTGGCGGCCCCATACGGGCTGCGGGGCCAGAAGGGGGTCTGCTCGTTCTGCGGCTCCTCCTGCACCTTGCCGAACATCTCGCTGGTGCTGGCCTGATAGAAACGGATGGTGGGATCGACCAGGCGGATGGCTTCCAGGATGCGCGTAACGCCCAGGGCGGTGAATTCGCCGGTCAACAGCGGCTGCCGCCAACTGGTGGGGACGAAGCTCTGCGCGGCCAGATTGTAGAGTTCCCGGGGGCGAACCTCCTGCAGCAGGGTGATGATTGACAACTGGTCTAGTAGATCGGCCTGATGCAGGACCACCCGATCGCGAACATGGCCGAGACGCTCGAAGTTCTCCGTGCTGGAGCGGCGCACCATGCCGTGGACCTCGTAGCCTTGGGCCAAGAGGAATTCGGCCAGCAGCGCGCCGTCCTGTCCGGTAATACCAGTAATCAGCACCGTGCGAGTCATAGAATTTCCATTCTCGCAGGCGGCGGGGGCGGGGTCAACCGGCCTTGACCCTGGAAGGGGAAATCATTATCGTTCGCGCCACGACTAAATATTTACCGAGACTGGTACGAGGCCGGTCCGACTTTTCTGCGAAGTTCAGAGGCAGGAGTGCAGGGACGCATGAACCGCCGTCAGATCTTGCTCGCGTGCATGGTGGGGTTACTGGCCGTCGGTGGCTGCTCGACGTGGAATCCGTTGGCGGCGTTGCGCTCGGATAGCCCCGAGAAAGTGGCCCAGGAAACGAAAAAAAAACGTAACACGCACGGCCTGTCGGTCGGCGACGTGGCGGCCGCCTTCGGCATGTTCCCGGTGCGGGTGGAAGCCGTCGGCTGGGTCACGGGGTTGCACGGCACGGGCTGCGACCCGGAGCCTTCGCCGCAGCGTGCGGTGCTGCTGGAAGAGATGCAGCGGCGTGGCGTGGCCAATCCCAACTCCTGGCTGGCTTCCCGTAACGCCTCGCTGGTTCTGGTCCGCGGCACCCTGCGTCCCGGCATCCAGAAAGGCGACCACTTCGACGTCGAGGTCCGCGTGACGGGCCGCAGCGAAACCACCAGTTTGCGCGGGGGCTATCTGATGGAGACGCGGTTGAGCGACATGGCGGTCCTCGGCGACGGCATGGTCCATAACGGCCGGGAACGCGGCATTGCCCAGGGACCACTGCTGGTCGATCCGTTGGCCAACGCGAAAAACGAGAAAGACCGCCCGCTGCTGCTCACTGGCCGGATCCTCGGCGGCGGCACTTCCTACCTGACCCGGTCGCTGGGACTGATCGTCAAGCCCCAACACAAGGACGCCGTGGTCAGTGCGCGGATCGCCGCGGCCGTCAACAAGCGTTTCCATTCCTTCCAGAAGGGGATTCAGGTAGGCGTGGCCAAGGCGCACACCGACGACTGGATCGAATTGTCGGTCCACGACTGCTACAAGGAAAATCTGGAACGTTACATGCAGGTGGTCCGCGCGGTGATGATTCAGGAATCCTCCGTCGAGCGGATGCAGCGGATGGCGGAACTGGAGAAGAAGCTTTTTCAGCCCGACACGGCCGCGCAGGCGGCCGTGCAACTGGAAGCTCTGGGCGCCGCGCAGGGAGCGGACTTGCTCCTCAAGGGGCTGCACGCCAAAGACCGCGAAGTGCAGTTTTACTCGGCGGAAGCCCTGGCCTACCTGGGCCGCCGGGAAGCGGCCGAAGTGCTGGGCGAGATGGCCCGCAACGAACCGGCCTTCCGCATGTTGGCCCTGACGGCGCTGGCCATCATGGACGATCCGGCCGCCAGCGAGCAGCTTCGCGAGTTGCTCAAGGTGCCCAGTGCGGAAACCCGCTACGGCGCCTTCCGCGCCCTGTGGACGGTGAACCCCACCGATCCGGCCATCCGTGGCGAGCAGTTGGGCGGACAGTTCAGCTACCACGTCTTGGATACCCCCGGGGCGCCGATGGTTCACGTCACGCGCAACCGCCGTGCCGAGGTGGTCCTGTTCGGCCGCCAGCAACGCTTCTCCACCCCCTTGGCCGTCAATGCCGGCAACCAGATCATGATTACCAGCGTCGGCAACGACGAAGTCGCCGTCAGCAAGTTCAGTCTCCACGATGCGGACCAGAAACGCACCGTTTCCACGCGGGTGGACGACGTGATCCGCGCCATCGTGGAATTGGGTGGCAGCTATCCGGACGTGGTGCAAGCGATCCAAGAGGCCAAGGGCGCCGGCGCCTTGCCGAGCCGTTTCGAAGTGGAAACCATCCCTGAGGGGGGCAGGACCTACGAGCGTGTTGCCCAAAAGGATGACGATAAACCGCACCCGACCAAGGAGTAGGCGGGGGGCGGCCAGGACGATTCGGACAAGAAAGACGAGCCTCGCACCCGCTTCTTTGCTAAAATGATGGGATGGAATTCCAACGACGTGCCGGCAACTCAGTGACGGTCGCAAGAATGTACCCGGCACACGGGGTGTGCCGGATACGTTTCCGGTAACTTAGTCTGAAAAATCCCGCCCATGCTCAAGGCGCTCGAACTCGCCGGTTTCAAAAGCTTCGCCGACAAGACGCGGTTCGAGTTCCCCGCTGGCATCACGGTGGTCGTGGGGCCCAACGGATCGGGGAAGTCGAACGTCGTCGATGCCATCAAGTGGGTGTTGGGCGAGCAAAGCGTCAAGAGTCTCCGTGGCAAGGAGATGGCCGATGTCATTTTCAACGGTTCGCCTGCCCGCCGCGGCCTGAATTCGGCCGAGATCACGCTGACCTTCCATAATGCCAACCACTTGCTGCCGCTGGACAGCCCCGAGGTGCAGATCACGCGGCGCGTCTACCGCAGCGGCGAAGGCGAGTATTTGATTAATCGCAACCCCTGCCGGCTGCGCGACATCCGCGATTTGCTCTCCGGCACCGGCATGGGAACCCAGGCCTATAGCGTCATCGAGCAGGGCAAGGTGGATCTTCTGCTGCAGTCCTCGCCCCGCGACCGGCGGATGATTTTCGAGGAAGCGGCCGGCATTAGCCGCTTCAAATTGAAGAAGATCGAGGCTTTGCGGCGACTGGAACGCGTGGATCAGAACCTGCTGCGTCTCTCCGATATCGTCGATGAAGTCGACAATCGGCTGCGGAGCGTGCGGGCACAAGCCGGCAAAGCGCGCCGCTATAAGGAATACACCGATCGCCTGCAAGAGCTGCGTACCCAAGTGGGCCTGGTCGATTGGCGGCGGCTTACGGCGCGGCTCACGGAGTGCGAGAAAGAACTCCAGTCGCTCGCCGAGCAGCGCGATGGGCTGGTCGCCGCCGCCGAAGCCACCGAGGCCCAGTTGCTGGAAGCGGAGGGCCGGATCGACGCGCTGAACGAGGCGATTCGCCAGGCCGAAGGGCGGATTGCCGCCAATCGCGAGCGGATCGTTGCCCAGGAATCGACCATCGAGCACGAGCGCGGGCACAGCCGCGACCTGGAACAAGAGATCGCCCGCTATCGCCGCCAATTGCTGGCGTTGACCACCCGGGCCGACGATTTGCAACAGGAATTGCACGACACCGGGGCGGCGGTCGAGGCGGCCGAGAACCATCATCGCCAGGTGACGCAGCGTTTGGCCGAAGGCGAGCGGGCGTTGACCGAGGTGATGGCCCGGCTCGATCAGTTGCGCGGCGAAAACGAGCAGCGGCGCACGGCCCATTTGGAGCAGATGCGTCTGGCCGCCGGCCTGGCCAGCGAGACCAGCGCGCTGGAGGGCCAGGCGACGGCGGCCGAAGCGGTCCGGCAGCGCAGCCGCGATCGCATGACGGAGTTGGATCGGCAACTCACGGAATTGGCGGCCGAACTGGAGCAACTGCGCCGCCAGCGCGAGGCCTTGCTCGAGCGCGCCGCGGGGCACGACGGCCAGGTGACGGCGGCCAGCCAGCGGCTGGGCCAGCTTCAGCAGCAGCTTGCCGCGCGGCAGAACGACCTGGGCAGCCTGCGGCAACGGCAGAGTGCGGCGGCCGAGCGGGCCGCGGTCTTGGAAGAATTGGAACGTCGCTACGAGGGGCTCAGCACGGGCGTCAAAGAAGTGCTCACCCAAGCGGGCAACGCGGGGGATGGGCCCTTCCGCGCGGTCTGCGGCCTGGTGGCCGATCTGTTCTGCGTGAGCGTCGAGGTGGCGCCGCTGGTCGACGTGGCCCTGGGGCAGGCCGCCCAGCACGTCGTGGCCGTGCCCAGCAAAGAATTGCTGGAGCATTTGCAGGGCCAGTCGCAACGCTTCGGCGGCCGCGTGGGCTTTATCTGGCTCGACGCGCGCCCGGCCGCGGCAACGCCGGCGGAGATCGACCTGGAAGGCCGGCCCGGCGTGTTGGGCCGCGCCGATCGCTTTGTGGAAACGCAGCCGCGTTTTGCCCCGCTGGCGCGGCGTCTGCTGGGGCGGACCTGGGTGGTCGAGAAACTGGCCCACGCCCTGGAACTGGCGCAGTCGCTCGGCCGCGGGCTCAGCTTCGTCACCTTGGCCGGCGAACTGTTGGAAGCCGACGGCACGTTGGTCGTAGGGCCGCGGCAAGTGGCCGCCGGTCTGATTTCGCGCCGCAGCCAGCTCCGCGCCTTGAAGACTCAGTTGGTCGAGTTGGAGGGTAAGGTGCAACAGGCCCAGGCCGCCGTGGCTGGCGTGCAGGAGCAGATCGCCCAGCAACAGGAACACTTGCAGCAGCGCACCGCCGAACATCGCCAGGCGCTGGACGCCGTGGCGGAGCAGCGTCTGAAGCTCTCGGCCGGCCAGGAGCGCCGTGCGCAGTTCGACCAGCAGCGCGGCGTGCTCGAGGCCGAGGTGCAGACGGCCGATACCCAGCACGCCACTGCCCTGCGCCGGCTGGCCGAGGCCCGGGAAAAGCACAAGCGGCTCGACACGGGCGTGGCGGAGATGGAAAACCACCTCGCCCGCTTGACGGAACAGATCGCCGCCTTGGAAACGCAGCGGCAGCTTCACGGTCGCGAGACCACTGAAACCAAAGTCGATCTGGCCAAGAGCGAGGAGCGGCTGCGCAACCTGCACGCCCGGCTGCGGCAAATGGACGAGAGCCGGCAGGAGCGCCGCCGCGCCATCGACGACGGCCGCCAACAACTGGCCGAGTGCATGACGCGCGCGGAAACCGCGCAATGGAGCATTTTGCGGGCGGAATCCGAGCTGGCGGAATTGTATCTGGGCAAGGAATCGTTCGCCGGCGCGACGGTCCAGCACATCAACCAGCGCGAACTGCTGCAGCGGCAACGGGCCGAATTGGCCACCGAGGCGCAGAAACTTCGCGGCAAAGTCCGCAAGTTCGAGGATCGCATCCACGTCCAGGATCTGGCGGCCAACGAAGTGCGGCACGAGCGCGGCACGCTGGTCGAGCGGTTGCGGGAAGATTACGGCATCGATCTGGCCGAGGTCGAGCAGGAACCGAACGATCAGCAGCAGCACGAGCGCGAGATCGTGCAGCAGGAGATCGACGAGCTGCGCGGCAAGATCAACGCGCTGGGCAGCGTGAATCTCGAAGCCCTGGAAGAGCTCGATGCCCTGGAAACCCGCTACCAGACCCTTTCCAGCCAGTTCCAGGATCTTTCCGCCGCGAAGACATCATTGGAAAAGATCATCGAGCGGATCAACACCGACAGCCGGCGGCTTTTCGGCGAGACGCTGCAAACCGTCAAGGGGCATTTCCAGCAGTTGTTTCGCGATCTGTTCGGCGGCGGACAGGGCGACATCATACTGGAAGAGAACGTCGACATTCTGGAGAGCGGCGTGGAAATCGTGGCCCGCCCGCCGGGCAAGGAACCGCGGAGCATTTCGTTGCTCAGCGGCGGCGAGAAGACGCTCACCTGCGTGGCGTTGCTGTTGGCCATTTTCCGCAGCCGGCCCAGCCCGTTCTGCGTTTTGGACGAGGTCG
>CAYYBU010000181.1:0-6157 GCA_964469945.1 uncultured Planctomycetaceae bacterium | reverse complement strand
TATATCGACCAGCTCAATGCCACGCGGCAAACGCTGTAGCGCAGCATCCAGTTGGCCGCCGGCAAACAGATCAAGGAGCAATTCGACCCGGTCGAGGACGCCGCCTTCGTGCTAGCCGATCGCGGCTGGCATCCGGGCGTGATCGGCATCGTGGCCGGCCGCCTGGCCGACAAGCATCATCGTCCCGTCGTGCTCATCTCCTGGGATCAGTTGGGCGTGCGGCCGGGCATCGGCTCGGCGCGGAGCATCCCCGGCTTCAACCTGCACGCCGCCTTGCAGGACTGCGACGAGCATCTGCTCGCTCACGGCGGCCATGCCGCGGCCGCGGGCTTGAAGATCGAAGAAGCAAGACTCGACGGTTTCCGAGCGGCGTTTTGCGAGTTGGCCGCCACCGAGATCAGCCAGCAGCAGCGCGTGGCCGACCTGGCCATCGACGCCGAGGCCCCCTTGAGCGCCTTTACGCTCCAGGCGGTGACGCAGATCCAGCGGCTGGAGCCCTTCGGCGAGTGCAACGCGCGGCCGCTGTTGTGCAGCAGCGGCGCCACGCTGGTCGGTCCGCCCAAGCCATTGGGCAGCGGCGGCCGCCATCTGGCCATGCGGCTTTCGCAGCACGGCGTGACGTTGCGTGCGGTGGCCTTTGGCGGCGCCGAATGGGCCGACGACCTGGCCGCGCTCGGCCGGCCCATCGACGTGGCCTTTCGTCCGGTAATCAACAGCTATCAGGGCCGCCACAACGTCGAGTTGCACCTGGTGGATTGGCGGTAACCCATGTATCCGGCACACTCGGTGTGCCGCCGGGCCAGCGGCACACCGAGTGTGCCGGATGCTTTGAAACCCGGACAGGTCCCTTTTGCCAATGTGTCCAGGGCGTGCATTTCTCATCCGCTTGTCGAGTGGGGCGAGCGCTGCAAGCCCCGCCCTACAATTATTTCGCGCCCCCGTCAGCGACGACGTGTAATTGACCGCCACTGTTGGCCTTCTACGATGAATGGGCCGCCGGGGACCCGAATCCGCCGGGTGGCATTGGTCCGGACCTTCAACGCAGAGCAATAAGGAGCCACACAGTGACTACGGAATCGGAGCAATCGCGGCGACAGTTCTTACTGGCAGCCACGGCCACGGGAGGCGGACTGCTTGCCGTGGGCGCGAGCGGAATCGGCCAAGCGGCCGAGGCTGGCAACCAAGCTAAAAGTGCGGCGCCGGCGGCCGAAGACATTGCCCCGCCCGAAGACCTCATGCGGGAACACGGCGTCCTGAACCGCATCCTGCTGATCTACGAGGAGTGTCTCGAGCGGCTTCACGGCCAGAAGAACTTGGAACTGGGCCCGCTGGTCGGTTCGGCGAAGATCATTCGCACCTTCATCGAGGACTATCACGAAAAGCTGGAAGAAGATCAACTATTCCCGCGTTTCGAGAAGGCGGGCAAGCTGGTCGAGTTGGTAAAGGTGCTGCGGGAACAACATCAGGCCGGCCGTCGCTTGACCGACGAGATTCTCCAGCAGGCGATTCCGCCGGCGCTAAAAGACACCCGGGGAATGAAGAGTCTCGCGCGGCCGATCGCGCAGTTCATCCGCATGTACCGGCCGCACGAAGCGCGGGAAGATACCGTGCTGTTCCCCGCCATTCGCAGCCTGATGACGGCCAAGGAGTTCGACGAGTTGGGCGACCGCTTCGAGGATCGCGAGCATCAGTTGTTCGGCGCGCACGGTTTCGAGAACATCGTGGCCCAGGTGGCCGAGTTCGAGAGGACGCTGGGGATTTATCAGCTCAGCCAGTTCACGCCGAAGTTAGGGCCGTAGTTTGCGCCACGCCTGCATGGAGCGGGCCAGGTGCTCGCGGGCGTCGCCGCCGATGCCGAAAGCTTGCAAGCCGATGGGACCCTGGTAGCCCAATTCCTGAAGCGTCCGCAGCAGGCCGGCGACGTCGAACGAGCCGCGGTCCAGGGGCTGAATATAGTGGTCCCAGCCGGGCTTGTCGTCCCATGTGTCGGCGCCGTTGATCGAGACGGCCCACAACCGCGGCATGGCCTGCTTCAACAGCGGCCGGTAATCGCGCTGCCGGTCGATCCGCAGCCAATGGCACAGATTGAACATTACGCCCACGTTGGGGCGGTCCACCTTCTCGGCCACGCGCACGGCGTCCTGGATGCGTTCCACCCAGCAGCCCACATGCGGGTAGAGGAGCAATTGCGACCCCGAGTCGCGGGCCATCTCGGACATCTGGCGGAAAAGCTTCACCGCCTGTGGATCCAACGACGCATCGGAGGGCTTGCCCCCACCCACCAGCAAATCGAACTGCACGTGGCGGCCTTTGACCAAGGCCAGGACCTCGGGGAAGCGCGGATCGTAGGCCGGTTTGCCGGCGGTCAGATCGACCTGCATGGTGATCTGAAACAACTTCAGTCCCGCCTCGTCGAGCGACTTCAGTCGCTCCGGAACCTTGTCCAGCCAGATGTGTCCGACGCCGTCGTAGCCCAATTCCTTGAGCATGGCGGCCTGCTCGGCGAAGCTGCGATGCTTGGCGTCGTGCCAGTCGATGCAGAAAGGAAAGAAGGGCGTGGCCTTCGGCTCGCCGGCCCCGGCAGCGCCGGCCAGCGTCAGCCACGCTCCCAAAGCGGCCATCAGACACTTGCTGTTCATCAGGGAGATCTCCTCGTGTTCGACCGGTGTTTCCAGTCGGAACCATTATGGCGGATGATTCGCGGCCCCGCAATCACGGCGACATTACGCACTATGAACCGACTTCGCAGGGGAGGGGCCAACAAAATATGCGCTTTATTCTGACACAAGCATAACAATTGGGCTTGCCGAAATGCGCGATCCGCGTCAAGATGTGGAAAACCCGCATATCTGTCTCGGCATACTACTCATACACCTTTGAGTCATATAATCATCACCATGCAGCAGTATTTTATTTTCTCGCGGTCGGCGTTTCGGCGAATGACAACGGCTTTCCACCAGCGGTCAGACCGCTCTACGGGAGGGTTGGCTGATGAACACGATCTCTGTCCTGGTCGTCGCTGACGAGCTTGGTGTTCGCAGGCGGATGAACGACGTGCTGCGCAGCATGGGCAACGCCGCTACTTTTGCCGCCACGGCCAAGGAGGGCTTGTGGCTGCTGGAACGGAAGCCGTTTCGGGTCTTGTTCGTGGACGAAGATATGGCGGACGTCGAGGACGAGTGGCTGCGCGGCGCCATCCGCATCCAGCCCTGTTTGACGGTGGCGGTGCTGACCAAAGCCGCTTCGCTGGCAGGCAAGCGGCGAAAAATCAGCGTTGCCGGCGAGGATTATCTGCCCAAGCCCCCCACGCGGGAATCCGTGCGGGCAGTTTTGGCCCGCATCCTGAACCCGCAGGCTCCTGGCGGCGACGCGGGCCGGCCGAGCAGATCTTGTGCCGCCGGGCCACGTCCCGAGCCGGTGACGGAAAGCGGACTGCCGGTCATCGCGCGGAGCGCGGCGATGCGTCAGATCGTCCAGCAGATCGCCAAGGTTGCCGCGACGGATGCCCCCATCCTGATTTGCGGCGAATTCGGCGTGGGCAAGTCGTCGCTGGCCGGCCACATCCATCGCAGCAGCGCCCGGGCCCAAGGGCCGCTGGTGCGCATCGCCTGCGGGGCGATCCGCGAGGGCGAATTGGAGGCGACATTGTTCGCCGCCGAGCCGCGTCATGCGCGCGGCCACGAGGATCGCTCCTCACCGATGTTGCAGGCCAGTTGCGGCGGTACGCTCTTTCTCAAAGGAATCGATCAACTGCCTTCGTGGACGCAAGTCAGACTGTTGGACGCGCTACAATCGGACGCCCACGAGGCTCCGGGCTACGGCGGAGACGCGACGCCGAACTTTCGCGTGGTGGCCTCCTTCCAGGGCGATCCGCAGACTGCGCTGGCCAATGGCAGCCTCGATCCCAAGCTGTATTACTATCTCAGCGTCGTCGTGCTGCACGTACCGCCGTTGCGGCATCGCCGGGAAGACATCCGCGCGTTGGCGGAGCATTTTTTGGCCGCCGCGACCGCGCTGCGCGATTGTTCCCGCAAGGACGTGCCGTGGCGGTTCTCCGCCGCGGCTTGGGACTGCCTGTTGCGCTACGACTGGCCGGGCAACGCGCCGCAATTGGCCAACGTCGTGACCCATGCCGTGATACTGGCCGAAGAGGCCGAAATCGGCGAAGCCTGTCTGCGCTCGTTGCTGGGCCCATCGCCGGTCGCCCACGATTCCGAGACGATCTCGTTGCCTTTGAGCGGCAGTCTGAAAGAGATGGAGCGACGGATCATCGACGACATCGTCGAACGATTTCAAGGGAACAAGACCGCTGCCGCGCAGGCCCTGGGCCTGCATCGCCGCACGCTGTACCGCATGTTGGCGGAAGAGCGCAGACAGGCCCGGGCGAAAACGGCTTGAGCGGCCCGGGACAACGCCGGTGCCAGTGGCACGCGCGAGCGGAGAATCGCTGCTACGCGATGGCCGCTTTGAGGCGGCCGAGCAGACGGATGCCGTGGCCGATCTCGATTTTCTGACGGGCCGGGTCCCGCGGAATTTCACGTTCGATGGTCAAGGGGCCGTCGTAGCCGATCTCGGCCAGCGTGCGGAGGAAAGCCGCCATGCCCACGTCGCCCTTGCCCAAGGGGACTTCGCGGCCCCACTCGACGCCGGGATGGGCGGCCCACTGGGCGTCCTTGCAGTGGACGCTGCGCACATAGCGGCCCACCTGGCGGAGCGCGGCGATCGGATCGCCCGAGCCGTACAAAATCATGTTGGCCGGGTCGAAATTGACGAACAGGTTGTCGCGTTCGACGGCGGCCAGAAAGGCCAGCAGCGAGTCGGCCGGCTCCTGGCCGGTCTCCAGGTGGACGCGCTGCTGTTGTGCGTGGCAGTGGTCGCAAAGGTCGCGCGTGACGGCCAACACCTGGGCGTAGAACGGATCGGCCGCGTCGTAGGGCACGAAGCCCAGGTGCAGGCCCACCGCATCGACGCCCAGCAGGCGGGCGAAATCGGCGATCTCTTTCATTTCGGTGGTCCGCGCGGCGCGGGTGGCCGGCGGCGCCAGGCCCACGGTACGCGCCACCGTGGGGATGTCGGCGTAGCTCTCGCCCTCGAAGCCGCCGAAGACCACGGAAATGGTCATGCCCAGGTCGCGAAGCCGGGCCAGGAACTCCGCGGCGCGGGCCGGCGTCCGGCTGGCCTTTTTGGGGGCGTGAAGTTGGATGGTGGGGACGCCCAACTCGTAGGCCACTTGCAATTGCACACCCAGTCCGGCGTCGATGCTGGCGAAGACCCCCAGCGGCCATTTTTCCATCGTGGCGTCCCTCATCGCGGGAAGTGCGGCAGGCACACGCCGTATGCCGTCCGCCTGTTACGGCACACGGCGTGTGCCTACTACCTGGTGGGCCTTCGCTCCGCTTGTCCCACCCTACTTTCGCCGCCGCGACTCGCTAGGCGCGATAGCGGCTCAGGTCGGGTTTTTCGCCCTCCGGCGTGGCGTCGTGGTCGGGATCGAACCAACTCTCCTCGAAGTCGATGCGGCAGCCCTCGCGGGCGGCCTTGTTGGCCGTCAAGGCGATCACGGCATCCTTCAACGCCACCTTGGGATGACAGTGCGGCTGATGCTCCGGCGCCGGGTTGCGAATGCACCAGGCCCAATGCTCCAGTTCCTCGGCGTAGCCGCGGTCGGCAGCCAGCATCGCCATTTGGCCGATGGCCGCCGACTGGTCGTCGGCCGCCTCGCCGACCTCCAGGGCGGCATGGCCCTTCTTCTTCGCCGCGACCACGCGGGTCTTGCCCGAGGTGAGGGCCTGCTTGTAGAGCAGCACTTCCTTCTCCTCTTCGAGGATCAGCGTGCCGTCGGTGCCGAAGACGGTTTCGCCATAGCCGCCGAAGCCGTTGCCGTTGATCGAGGCATATTGCACGCCGATCTTCTTCTTGTTGCGCTGCGGATCCTTGGCATCGTAACCGGGGGCGGGGAACTCGAAGATGCAGCAGACGTGGTCCTCGATGTCGCGGTCGGCCGGGAACAGCGGCCGGTTGCCCGCCGCCGCCACGCTCAGTGGGTGCTGCATCTGGCCGCCGTGCATGGCGGCGATGAAAATGCTGGCGGCGTCCAACTGGTGGCTGCCCAACTCGGCCATCAGGCCGGCGCCGGTGCGGTCCCAGAGCCGCCAGC
>CAYYBU010000180.1:0-6176 GCA_964469945.1 uncultured Planctomycetaceae bacterium | reverse complement strand
GGTCGAGGGGGACAGTCCCATTTTTGTGGCATCCTGCAAAAAAAATTGGGACAGTCCCCGCCACAAAAATCGGGACAGTCCCCGCCCCGGTAAGCGTCAGCGGGGGGAAGCGACCTTGATCAACGCGGCACTGTGCGGCTGCACCAGAACCTCGTAGCCAGCGGTAAACGTGCCCAGGTCCTTTTGCTGCCACAGGTCGCGGACGGCCCGCGGGCCGTGGAGCTTCAGGTCCGACCAGCGAACCTTGACGGTCTGGGGCGTGTTGCTGCGGTTGAACAGCCCGGCGGCCATCGTGCCGTCGGCCAACGGACGAGCCCAGACTTCGGTCCGACCCCGTTGCACGATGCGGCCGGCAGCCTTGCCCAGCGGATCCTGACTGACGTCCAAGACCTCGTCGTTGGTCAGCAGGGCGATGGTGAAGTCGTCCAGGGCGGCCATGTTGCAGCCGATCAGCATGGGCGCGGCCTGCAAGGACCACAGGGTGATGTGGGTCAGTTCCTCGTCGGGCTTGAGCTTGGTCTGGTGCTGCTCGGCCCCCCAGCCGACCCGGCCCACCACGAGCATGTCGGTATCGTTCCAGTGACCGGGCCCGGCAAAGCGTTCGTGGCCGGTTTGAGCAAAGCCGATGCCGGACATGCTGGACCACTCGTCGCGAATGTCGCCGGTGGTGCGCCAGCAGTTGCCGCCCACCTCGGCGCCCCAGGTCCAGACGTCGCCCATGCCATACTGGCAGAGGCTGAAGACGATGTCGCGGCCGCAGTGGTCCAGGGCCGCACGCATGACGCGATAGGGTTTTTGCATGGCGGCCAGGTCCGGATTTTGGGGGGCGACCTGACCGTAGGAGCACCAATCGTACTTGAGATAGTCGACGCCCCAGGCCGCATAGGTGTTGGCGTCCTGCTGCTCGTGCTGCCAACAGGCCAGGAAACCGGCGCAGGTTTGCGGGCCGGGCGACGAATAGATGCCGAATCGCAAGCCTTTGCTGTGGATATAGGTGGCCAGGGCCTTCATGTCGGGGAACTTCTCGTTGCCGCGGATTTCGCCCTTGGCATCGCGTTTGCCTTCCCAGCAGTCGTCGATGTTGATGTACTGGAAGCCGTGGGCGGCCAGCCCGCTGGCGACCATGGCGTCGGCGGCCGCGCGGACGTTCGCGTCGCTGACGGCGCCCGCCCAGCAGTTCCAAGAGTTCCAGCCCAGCGGCGGCGTCAGCGCCAGCTTGTGCTTGCCACCCACAATGGTTAGTTTTCGTTGCGACTGGCCCAAGGCGTTCTTAATGCCCAAGTCCACGACGGTGACGCCGTCGTGTTGGAGCGTGCCGCTGATCGAGCCCGTCGCGGCGTCGAGGGTGAGCCCTGCGGGCAGGTTGCGGGCCGAGAAGGTCAGCGGCTTCGTGCCGGTGGCGGGAATGGTGAACAGGAATGGACAACCCGGCGTGCTGCCGGTGATTCGCGGGCCGTGAATGGCCGGCAGCGGCGAGCGATCGCGGGCGATGGCCGGCACGGGCGGCCGCTGCACGGCCAGCGCTTGCGGCTTGGCGGTGGCCTGCGGGTCGAGCACCAGCACGGCGCCGGCCCAATCGGCATGGTCGAACTCGATGCCGTCGTCGCCGTCGTTGACGACCAGCAGCAGTTCTTTGGCGCCGCGCAGATCGGCCGAAATGAGCTTCGGCTCGTCCCCGGTGCGGCGCACGCCGCTGTCGAGGACCTTCTTGCCATCGACCCAGATCTCGAAGCCCGAGGAGCCCTTGCCGACGACATCGTCGTCAATGCCGACCACCGCGGCGAATTGCAGGGCCGCCCCGTTGAGGCCGATCCGCATTTGGCTTTCGGCATGGGTGCCGATGCCGTGGCTGAAGGTGACGCCGTGGATTTTCAGCGGGCTGTTCCCCACGGAACGATTGGCCTGAGCCGTGCCCCAGGCCTGTTCGATCTTGCTCACGCCGAGCGTATCGAGCCAGATGGCCTGCGCGGGGGCCTGCTGGCCCTGGAGGGTTTTGACGTTCAGTTCCGCGGCCGTTGCCGTCACGCTTGCAAGCCACAACAACGCGGCCAGGGTGGCAAACACTCGGTGAAAATGGGACGACATCGCAATCTCCTCAGTCATGGGTTGATGGAACCAGGGTCCTGCACTCGGGGGGGCACTCGCATCGCAGAGACGCGGCAGTCGCAGCGGATCGGTGCCCAAGGCGGGGTGAGCAGGCGCCTTCCGTGCGACGGAAACAAACCAGCGTCTAATCGGATATCGAGTGTAATTGCGCGCCGCGGCGGTGTCAATCGGCTCTAGGGGTCGTCTTGGTTGCATTTGGTTTGCGGCCTGACTAGAATCGCAGTCTGGCGATGTGACATGACATTCCATCCCGAGGTATTTTCATGAGAACCGGCAATATTGTGGGGCGGCCGAGTACGCGCCGCCAGTTTCTCAAGCGATCGATCGGCGTGGCGGGTGTGGCGATGTTGCCGGCGATCGTTCCCGCCCGCGCTCTGGGCCGCGACGGCGCCGTGGCGCCCAGCGAGCGGATCGTGCTGGGGGCGATCGGCAACGGTCCCCGCGGGCGTCACGACCTGGAATGTTTCCTGGCCGAGCCCGACGTGCAATTCGTGGCCATCTGCGAAGTGCGCGCCGACCGTCGCCAAGAGGTCAAGGTCCTGGCCGACGCCAAGTACGGCAATCACGATTGTGTCATGTATCGCGACATGTTCGACCTGTTCGGCCGCGCGGATATCGACGCCCTGCTGATCGCCACCGGCGACCGCTGGCACGCGCCGGCTTCGATCCTGGCGGCCAAGGCGGGCAAACACATTTACAGCGAGAAGCCCTGTGGGCTCACCATCGCGCTGTGCCAAGCCCTGGATGATACGATCCGGCGTTACGGGGTCGTGTTCGAGGCGGGCACGCAGCGGCGGACGGTGTCGAACTTCCAGGCGGCCATCCACCTGGCGCAAAGCGGGAAGCTGGGAAAGCTCCGCACCTTGCACGCCTCGATCTACGACCTCCACGTCAGTTACGACTGGCTGCCGGGCGAACCCGAGCCGCCCAAGGACGTGGTGGATTGGGATCGCTGGCTGGGGCCGGCCCCCTGGCGCCCATACAATCATACCTACGTCGATGGCGGCTGGCGGGGCTATTTCGACTTCGATTCCGGCGCCTCGTTGCTGGACTGGGGCGCCCATACGGTGGACCTCTGCCAATCGGCCAACCAGGCCGACCAGACCATGCCGGTGGAGTATGAGGCTTTCGGCGGCACGATCGTGGCGCGCTATGCCAATGGCGTGAAGCTGGTCATGCGCCCCGGCGGCTGGTTGGGGCTCGGCACTTGCCCGGTGCGCTTCGAGGGCGACGAGGGTTGGGTGGAAACGGGCGACAGCGGGAGAGTGGAAGTGTATCCGGCGTCGCTCCGCAGCGAGTTGCACCTGACGGAGAGAATTGGCGGTCTGTCGGCCGCTCCCAACGTGCGAAATTTCCTCGACTGCGTGAAGTCGGGCGCGCTGCCCATGTCCCACTCGGGCTCGATGCGCCATTCCCATATTGCCTGCCACGCGGCCGCCCTGGCCTGGGAATTGCACCGCAAACTGGCCTTCGATCCCGCGACGGAGGCTTTCATCGGCGACGACGAGGCCAACCACCTTCGCAGCCGGGCGATGCGCGAGCCGTGGCACGTTTGACGCGCGGCGAAAACATTTCCGCTATCCATCCCTCCCTCCAAACCACCCCTCCCAAGAGATTTAGCCATGACGATTTTGCAACGACGCGCGGCGCTGTTTGCCGCCACGATCACCATTGCCTTGAATCCTCTGTTTCTGCACGCGGAAGACACCCCTCAGGCCGCCAAGACCAAGGCCCTGATTGCCGTCTTGCAGTCCAATGCCGCGACCTTCGACAAGGCCAGGGCGTGTCAGCAATTGGCGGCCCTCGGCGACAAGGCGGCAGTGCCCGCCCTGGCTGCGCTGCTGGCGGACGAGAAACTATCCGCCCACGCCCGCTCCGCCCTGGAAGCGACGGCCGATGCCAGCGCCGCGGATGCCTTGCGCGAATCGTTGGGCCGGCTGCACGGCAACCTCCTGGCCGGGGTCGTCAATTCGCTGGGAGTTCGCCGCGATGTGCAGGCGGTGGGCGCGCTCGAGAAGTTGGCCGCCGTCCGAACTTCGGGCGTGCAGGATGAGGCGTTGGCGGCTTTGGGGTGCATTGCGACGCCCGAGGCGATCCAAAGCCTCCGGCAGGTTTTGACCGACGTTTCGGCGGAGAGCCGCCTGGGGGCCGCCCATGCTTGCTTGAGCGGCGCGGAACGACTGCTGGCCCAGGGCAAGCGGGCGGAGGCCATTGCCCTGCTGGACGCGGTTCGCGGGGCCAAAGTGCCCACGCCCCTTCAAGCGGCGGCGACCTACGGCGCCATCGTTGCCCGGCAGTCCAGCGATCTGTCGCTCCTCGGCGCGCAACTGAAGGCCGACGACCGCGTGCTGTTCGCCGCGGCGCTGCGGGCCACCCGCCGCCTGCCGGGGCCCGAAGTCACCCGCGCGCTGTGGGCCGAACTGGAACACCTCCCGCCGGCACGGCGGGCGTTGGTCATCGGCGCCCTGTCCGAACGGGGCGACGCTTTGGACCTGTCGGTGGTGCAGAAAGCGGCTGCCACCGGGCCCAAGGAAGTGCGTCTGGCCGCCCTCGGCGCGTTGGGAACCTTAGGCGATGCGTCCACGGTCCCGTTGCTTGTGGACATGGCCTTGGCTGCGGACGCCGAGTTGGCCCAAGCCGCGCGGCAAAGCCTGCTGCTTTCGCGGGCCAGCGGCATCGACGCGGCGCTGGCGGCCCGGCTGAGCCAGGGCACGCCCAAAGATCGCATTGTGTTGCTGGACATCCTCGGGCAGCGCGCCGATGCGTCCACCGCTGCGGCCGTCGCGAAATTGGCCGGCGACGCGAACAACGAGGTCCGCCTGGCGGCCATTGCGGCGTTGGGGCGGATTATCAATCCTGGGGATGTCCAGGTGCTCATGGGCTGTCTGCGCGGCGCCAAGACGCCCGCGGAGACGGCCATCGTGCAGCAAGCGCTCCGCACGGCCTATAACCGGGTGCCCGACCAGGATGCCTGCGTGGGAAAACTGCACGCCGGCATGTCCGCGGCGCCGCTGGCGGACCAATGTTTCCTGTTGGAGTTGATCGGCCAGGTCGGCGGTCGCGAGGCCTTGAAGATTATCGCCGCTCATGCCCGCGACAGCCGCGCGGAGATCCGCGACGTTGCCACGCGCGTGTTGGGCGCCTGGATGGACGCCGACGCGGCCCCCGTGCTGTTGGATCTTGCCAAGAGCCTGGGCGACGCGCGTCTCAGGACGCGGGCCCTGCGCGGCTACCTGCGCATCGCCCGGCAACTGAACCTGCCCACGGACCAGCGGCTGGCGATGTGCGAAGCAGCGTTGCAGGTGGCCCAGCGCGACGAGGAGAAGCGGTTGGCGGCCGAGATTGCCCGCATCGTGCTTCGCAAAGCCCCCAGCGCCGCCCAGGCGGCCCGGGCCAAGGCGATTCTCGCCAAAGTGCCCGGCAAGAAGGCCCCGCTGTTCGACGGCCACACGTTCAACGGCTGGGAAGGCGATACGAAGCAGACGTTCCGCATTGAAAGTGGCGCGATCGTCGGCGGCAGTCTGAAGGCGCCCGTGCCGCACAACGAGTTCCTCTGCACCAAGGCGTCGTACACGAACTTCATCCTCCGCGCCGAGTGCAAGTTGCTCGGCCCTGCCAACGGCGGCATCCAGATCCGTTCGCAGCGCGTGCCCAACAACTACGAGGTCTCCGGATACCAGGCCGACATGAGCGCGGAGGCCGATGGCGGCTATTGGGGATGTCTCTACGACGAATCGCGCCGCAATCAGACGCTCGTGGTCGCCGATCACGCGCTGATTAAGAAAATTCTCAAGCCGGCGGACTGGAACCAATACGAGATTCGTTGCGAGGGGCCGCACATTCGCCTCTTTCTCAATGGAGTGCAAACGGCGGATTTCACGGAAACGGATGGCAAGTTCCCGCAAACGGGCATCATCGGTCTGCAAATTCACAGTGGCGGGCCCAGCGAAGCCTGGTACCGGAACATCACCATCGAAGAGTTGCCCTAGGGAAAATGTTCACCTTTGGCGCTTGACCGGGAGAACTGCAAAGTCCGACGCAAAGGGGTCAGGTCCATGTTTTCGGACAAG
>CAYYBU010000179.1:0-6200 GCA_964469945.1 uncultured Planctomycetaceae bacterium | reverse complement strand
TATAGCCGCACGCCAAGGCGATCATGGCATAGGTGAAGATCGGCCCCAGGGCGAATTGAAAGATGATGGCCACCACGATCAAGCCCATGGCCGCCAGACCGCCGAACAGCAGCACGGTCCGCAGGAACGAGAAGTCCTTCCGCGTCACGAAGACGACCGCGGTGAGCAGGCCGAAAAGCCCCAGCGTGGCGATGGCGGCGGAGGGTATGATCCCCGGATCGAGCGTTCGCGCAATGTAGAGCAACGGCAGGAAGATGACCGCTTCGGCCACCACGTACAAGCCGAGGCCCAGGTACTGGATGGTCGGATTCACGGCCGACTGCGCCCAGCGGTTGGCGACGTGGCTGACCAACATGAACAGCCCGAGCACGATCAGCCAGCCATAACGGCCGCCGACCATCAACTTCACGAGTCCCTCGGCGCCGGGCATGGCCAGCAGCAGGGCCTCCAGGATCACGAACAGGCCGATCGCACCGGCCAGGTGCAGATAGGTCTTGGTAATGAAATCCGTTCGCTCGTCCGCGGCGGCGTGCGCGGCAAACGTGCTCAACGGCGATTGATAGGGGTTGTCGGCGTAACTCATGGGATTCCTTTTTCGCGCGAGAGTATCATAATCTGCCACAGCGTCGGGGTTTCCTCAATTATAGCTGTTGGAATGTGGCAGAGAAGAGCACTCTGGGCGGTTATGGGGGATCTCTCAGGCGTCCCCGCCGAACACCGTGGCCAGCCGCCCACAAATGTAGCCATCCTCCTGATACTAAGCGTGGCCGCAAACGTTCCAACGCAAGCCCGCGTAATCGGCTGGGTCGAGGGGCAATTGGAACGATTGGCGGATGAAAAGAGGTTGCGGTAACGCATGTTGACGGCGGGCACGCGTGGGACAGCCTGGGGTGCTGGTCGTCTCGCCTGGTGCGTGACTTGTCGAGGACACCCTGATGGCGGTAGGATACCGCTTGACTTTCGCGGAGCGGCAATCCACAATCATGTTCGTGCCGTTTGCTTTGGTTTTTTCCGTGCGTCGAGGCGTCAACGGCCACCGGCTCGGCTTGCTCTCCCACCCCCCCTCAATCCAGCCCACCGCCATGAAGCACAACGCCCTCTGGTCCCTCGGCTTGGCTTGCTCGCTTTCCCTTCTATGGACAAGCCCGCTCGTGGCGAAGGCCGTCACCAATACGGCCGTCGTGCCGGTGCCCAAGCTGGAAAGCGACAGTTACGACTGGTGGGCCCGCCATGCGGATGTGTTGCGGATGAAAGACGCCATCAATCCCGAGATCGTACTGATTGGCGATTCGATCACGCATTTTTGGGGCGGGCAGCCCGTCAACGGCAACGCGAACGGCCCCAAGGCATGGGCGTCGGTCTTCCGGCCCTACCGCGTGCTGAATTTGGGCTTCGGCTGGGACCGTACCCAGAATGTTCTTTGGCGATTGGACCACGGCGAGATGGATGGGCTGCACCCGCGCATCGTCATTGTGAACATTGGCACCAACAACACCAGCCAGACGGAGCACGCCCGGCAGAACACGCCGGCGGAGATCGTCGCGGGCATTGCGGCCATTTGCGGCCGCGTGCGATCGAAGGCGCCGGGCGTCAAGATCATTCTCATGCAGGTGATGCCGCGCGAGGAGAAGCCCGATCATCCCCGCCGGAAGCAAATCGCCGAGATCAATCGCCTACTGGTGGAATTCGCCAAGGCGAACCGCTTGGACCTGTTGGACTTGGCGCCGAACCTGCTCCGGACCGACGGTACGATGAGGAAGGATCTGATGCCGGATTGCTGCCATCCGAACGAGGCCGGCTATGCGATCTGGGCCGACGCCCTGCGGCCGTTGCTAGGGCCGGCCGGAAAATGAGTTTCGATCAAGATCAAAGTCGTCGGCCTGTCGCGAAGGGGTTGCGGCGGGCGTCAGCAGGATAAGAACCCCATACACGATCCTTGGAAAGCACAGCGATGAAAGCAACCCATTGGCTCCACAGATTGATGAATCTCGCGGCTTTGGCCGGCCTGGTCGTGGCGGTGCTCAGCAGCAGCGTCCGCGGGGCGGACGCGCCGAAGCAAGACCAGGAACCGCCGGTGATCGATCCGGGTCCCCCCGGCGGCCCGCCGGCGGATGCCGTCGTGCTGTTCGACGGCAAAGACCTCTCCAAGTTTCGCGGCGAGCGCAGCGTCGAGCCGCAATGGAATCTGGCCAACGGCGTGATGGAAACCACGCCCCACGGCGGCCTGCTCTCGAAGGAAGAGTTCGCCGACTGCCAGGTTCACGTCGAGTGGGCGTCGCCCTCGGTCGTGAAAGGCGACGGCCAGGGCCGCGGCAACAGCGGCGTCTATCTCATGGGCCGCTATGAAATCCAGGTGCTCGACTCGTACCACAACAAGACCTACTTCAACGGCCAGTGCGGCGCGTTCTATGGACATAACGCGCCGTTGGTCAACGTGTGCCGCAAGCCGGGCCAATGGCAGACGTACGACATCATCTTCCACGCGCCGAAGAAACTGGCCGACGGCAAGATCCAGCCCGGTTCGTTCACCGTGCTGCAAAACGGCGTGCTCATTCAGGACCATATTGCGGTGGATGGCAATCCCACGACGGCGGCCCCGCTCCAGGGCATCGCCGCCAAGGGGCCGCTCTATCTCCAGGACCACGGCAACCCGGTGCGTTATCGCAGCGTTTGGGTGCGCCGGCTGTGATGGCCACGGACCGGTGAAGGAATGTGTCCGGATCTCACTGTATCCGGCACACTCCGTGTGCCGCCGGCAACGGCACACGGAGTGTGCCGGATACTTCTTGGGGCCCCGGTACCACCGACTTCATTTCCCGTCCATGACAATAACGTCTCCGCGACGCGCTGCCGGGGTCACTTGCAACTGCTCCAGCTTGCCGGCCCGATAGACGCCTTCGACGGTGGTGTTCTTCGGCACGTGCAACTTGAAGGAAACGTCCCAGTCCTTCGGCCAGGCCGGCAAGAGGCGAATCTTGTCGCCCTCATGCTGCACGAGCATGAACTGAAGCGTGGTCAGGATGTTGTTGCCGTGATCCTGGTCGGGTACCCAATCGAAGTTCGGCCCCCACATGGCCGGGAAGCGATACTCGCGGTTGATCTGCCCTGCGCGGGCGGCGACCAAGCGGCCCGCCTCCTGGCCGAGGCCGAGGCAGGCGGCCTGAATGCTGTCCTGACACCAGCCCATATTGTGGCGATTGTCGCGCCGCGCGTAGCTTTCGCGGGCCACATCCAGATCCGGCCGCCCAACGCCGTAGAGCCGATAAGGGAAGATGGCGTACAACTCGGGGTTCTCCGAGTTGCTCCTGGCGGAGCACGATTCCGCCGGGCGTAATCGTTTCACGCCGCCCACCTGCGCAACCGGCAGCGGCGGCAGTTCATCGAGCATCTTCTGCCAACGGGTACGCTGCTCGGCGGTGGCAACGCCGGCCGGCAAGGCGAGCAGCCGCGGCAAGAGAAACCGCAGTCCGGCGATCTCGGGCATCGGGTTCACGGCCGAGTGCCACGTTTCCAGCGATTGCGCGGGGTCGAAGCGGATCTTGCCCTGGGCGTCGCGCTTCGGCCAATATTGAGCGAAGAAGTTGAGTACCGGATCGGCCAGCGGCACGAGCGTGTCCCGGGCGAAGCGGCGGTCCTGCGTGAGGTCGTAGCGATCGAGCATCACGGCAACCAGTTCGAGGCCGCCACTCCAATAGCGGCGTATGTAGCCGTTGACCGGTTCCGGCGCCTGGTTGTTCCAGCCATAATCGCCATTGTTCGGCAAGCCCCACCAGTACATCGTTTCGGGGAACTGCGCCGCGCCAGTGAAGCCGTAGTACGTCCGGACGCGGGCCTCGCTCAAGGGCAAAGCGTCGCGGTACATGCGGAACCATGCATCCAGCAAATCGAAATCGCCCGCCGCCAACATGGGCCAATAGGCCAGCCGAGTGTTCTGGAACCAGTAGTTGCTGCCCCAGCGCCGCCAATCCGGATCGCCGTCGGGCGTCTGCGGCGACGCCCCCGGCTTGGCTTCGACCGTGAAGATCGAGCCGTTGAACTTGATCGGCGAGCCGCCGCGGCCGCAGCAGGCGTTCATGTAACGTTGCAAGAAATAGCCGCGCGTGACGGTATCGGCGGTCGCGTTGCCGGCATGCGCTTTCACGTCGTTGCCGTTGACGACAATCCAACTCCGCGCCCAGAAGTCGTGCCACCACGCCTCGTGCGCCTGGCGCGACGCCGGCGGGGTCTTCTCCAAGCGGTCGAGTTGTGCGAGCCACGCTTCCGGCGTATCGGTCCGAGCGGCAAGCACGGTCACCGCCAGCGCATGCCGCTTCGCCGGCGCGGCCGACTTGATCGCCTGCGCGCCGTCGCGCACGCAGTCGGCGCCCGTCACACTGGCGCCGAAGGTGAGGTTCAACAACGGATCCGGGAAGCGATCCGTCAGGGCCTGCAAATGCTGGACCTGCAAGCCAAGCCCATACATCGAGCGCGTGTTGCGGTGGTACCACGCCACGCGAGGCTTGTCCGAAACGACCACGACATCCGGCAGCACCGTGGGCTTGAAAACGGAGGCCGCCAGGCCTTCGCCGGAGTGGCTATCGTCGTCGTTGCCGAAGGGCCGCTCGCGCAACCGCCACAACTCGACGGCGGCGCGACAACGGACCGGCGCGGCGAACTCCGTTTCCAGTCGCACCACGGGCTGGTTCGCATCGACCCACAGGGTCAGAAGAGCGCCTTTGCAATGAATCTCGATGACGCCGTCGCGCAGTTTCAATTCCTGGCGGAAGTCGCTCGCGACCGGCAGCGGCGGCTCGAACTTCACGCGCACGCGACCGACTTTGCAGAGTCGGCCGTTCTCGTCCCAAGCGTCGGTCTTGCTAATGTAGAACACCAGGTCGCCGGACGGCTCGACCCAGGCATTCAGGCCGATATCGCCATTGCCGATGGGCATGGATCCCTTGGCGTCGGCGCTGGGGGAGTCCCAGACGACATTACAGGCGGCCAACGATTGCGCCACCGCAGGCGGCAGCGGCTGGAGCGGCGTTTGCTGGGCGGCGGTTGGGCGGGCGACGGCCAAACCGCCAAGGGAAATCATTGCCAGTGCGAGCAGTCTGTTCTTCATGGCATTCGGACTCCAGGTGTTATTCATCGACGACCACCGTTTGGTTGAGTTTCGGCGCGCTGGCCGGATAGTACAGCACATTGCCTTGGCCATCGTCGACGCGGATGTAATACTCCAGGTCGGCGGCGGTAGCTTCTCGCGGCAACGAAACGCGGTAGACGCTGCGAATTTCATGGACTAGGGGCGTCTTGACGAAAGCGCCGCGGCCCAGCGGACGCCAGCAAATCACCGCCTCGCGCGGCTCGATGCCCGGCAGCAGCACGGTCAGCTTGAGCGATTCGCCCGCCAGAAGCCCGGTCCGGACCGTCGGCACGATGATTCGCGGCGCGCCGACATACTGCCGCGACGGCTGGGCATCGGCCGGCAACGGCGTGCCCAGCAGCGCAGCCAATTCCTGGCCCGGCGCCGTAAGGACAACCGGCACGGTTTGCTGCTGCCAGTTGCAGAGGTTGCCCAGTTCTCCGGGATTGCTCACCGTGGCCAGCAGATGCTTGTGCAATTGGCCCAGCGCCGCTACGAGCTCTTTGCGGATCGGCAGGGCCAAGTCGCGGGCCAATTGTTTTCGCAGTTCCGCCTTCTTTTCCGCGCGGACTTTCGCCATCGCCGCGTCGAAACGGCCCCATACGCAGCGGACCTCGGCGATGGAGCGAAGGTAGCGGAAGTTGTTGAGCCAGTAGTCGAAACGTTCCAGGTTGCCTGCGCCGACGATCCGCGGTCGCAGGGTGGCCAATTCGTCGACAAAGGCATAAGATCCTTGCACGCTCTGCCAAGCGGCGGCGTCCGGCCGAATGCTGCCGGGCCCGCTGACCCAGTCGGCCGGCCGGGGTAGATGGCCGTCCAAACGTGCGAACAGTTTGCCCAGGGGGGCGGCCGCCTCGGAACCAAACTCGGCCCGCGCCCAATCGGCGTAGAAGTCGCCAGTGGGCAAGTATCGCGGCTTGTCGGCGCCCGCCGATGCGGGGCTGCAGCGCTATACCGTTCGCTTGCTGAAACGGAAGGGCATCGAGTGCCGTTTCAATGCGCTGGTGGCCGATGCCGGGCCGGGGTGGGTGACTTTCTCCGGGGGGGAGCGCGTGGAAACGAACACGCTGATCTGGGC
>CAYYBU010000178.1:0-6204 GCA_964469945.1 uncultured Planctomycetaceae bacterium | reverse complement strand
CCACGCTGGCTGCCGCCCGCGGCGTGTACCTGGGACGCCTGTTGACGGTGGACCGGATCATCCGTCTGCCCGAGGAGAAGCGTGCCCTGGGCGTAGCGCACGGTGCCTTGGCGGTCGACATGGAGACCTTTGCCGTGGCCGAGGTTTGTCGCCGCCGCGAAGTACCATTGATGGCGGTGCGCGCGATCAGTGACACGGCCGACGACCTGCTGCCGCCCGACCTGGAGCGGTTGATCGCCCAGAAGACGGCGGCCGCCCGTTGGGGCGCTGCGCTGGGTTCGATTCTCAAGCGGCCTTCACGGGTGAAGGATCTGTTGGTGCTTCAGCACCGTGCCCTGGAGGCCGCCGAGCGGCTAGCGCAGTTCTTGGCGGCACTGATTGGACAGTCGGGCAGTGGAGCCACGCGGCTGGAATCCGAGGGCTGAAATCTCGGATCTCAAAGGCTATCCGGAAAGGCTCGAAGACACGTCCCCTCTCCCTCCGGGAGAGGGTTAGGGTGAGGGCTTTTGCGATGAGCGGCACGCATTTCTCTCGCGCGTGTCCGACCTGCCCTCACCCCCTGCCCCTCTCCCGGAAGGGAGAGGGGAGACTTTCCGGCTGACCGCTGACTACCGAAAGCCGACCGCCGCCGGCTACTTCCCCAACTCCTGGAACAGCGGCAGGTGCCGGTAATACACCTCCAGCATCAACACGTGCATGGCGGTCACGTACATGCGTCCGCCGGCGGAGCCCCAACGATCGGGCACCGGTTGCCGCGGATGCCAACTCCCGGTCCAGGGGCCGTCTTGCACCTGGCTCTGCTCGATCAGCGGCCGCAGGCGATTGTTCCAGGTCGTCCAGTAGTCGCCGCGCATCTGGAACATCGCCTGCGTGGCATAATACCAGTAGTAGCAGTTCCGCGACGGTTGCTGCCGCGTGCCCACTTCCGGCAGATTGGCCTTCAAATAGGCGGCCCCCGCGACCAAGCTGGGGTCGTCGCGTTTGCGGCCCAGATACATGCGCATCAGCATGGCTTCGGCGGTCATGGCCGGGCTGGCCATGCGTCCCTCGCGCTGCTCCGGCGTATCGAGCGACTGCGGATTGTAGACCGAGCGGCCGCTCTCGCCCGGCGCTTCGGCATAATCGAGCCAGGTGCCGATACGCCGCAACGACTCGGTGGGCACGCTCAGCCCGGCCATCTCGGCGCTCTTCAACGCCATTAATTGCCAGCCGGTCACCGAGGTATCGCTTTCTTCGCGGGGCTCGTAGCGCCAGCCGCCGTGGCGCGGATCCTGCGCCTTGAGGATGAAGGCGATCGCACGGCTGGCCGGCTCGCGCAGCTCGGGGTCTTGGGTCATGCCATAGGCCTCGCACAGCGCCATGGTAGCGATGCCTTGGCTGTAGAGTCGCGCGTACTTGGTCCCGCCGCTGAACAGCTCGCCGTCGGGCTTCTGATGCGCGATCAAGGCGCGGATGCCGCGATTGATCTCGGTGCGGTACTTGTCGTCCAGATGCGTGTAGCCGGCGCCCAGGTAACCGAGCAGCACCAGGCCGGTGGCGGCGCTGTCCGACTGCATTTCGCCCAGGGCCGCGTCTTCCAGCTTCATGCCCGGCGGCAATTGATCGAGGCTCCAGTGGCCGTCGGGAAATTGCAGCCGCGCGAAGAACTCCAGGCCGAGTTCGACGGCATGGTTGGTATACCCTTCGGCGCCGTTGGAGATGAGGCCGCGGCGGCCCGGCCGGCGCTGCCGATAGGACTCGGTCGGTTCGTGGGCCACGCCGTCGATGCCCCGGGTTCCTTCGCTGCGTCCGATCGTCACGGGGCTGGAGACGGCATAGAGGTTATCGCCATCGCCGCCGAGCGATTCGGGGCGTCCCGGCACGGCCAGACGCGGCGTCACCAGACTGGCGCGGCGGGGCAACTCGTCGCTGCCGCCGGACAACACGCCGGCCAGGGCCGCTACCTGCGCGGCGCCCATGCCGGAGTCGGCCCGGCCGCTGGAAACCGTCGTGCGGCCCAAGGGCGCCGCGGCCGCCGCATCACCCAACGCGGCCGCGGGGCCGATCTGCAATTGGCTCGCCGCTCCCCCCTCGGTGACGCTCAAACCGCCGGCGCCGCGGCCGGCGTTGTCCACGGCGGCTAGCGTGGCCGTGGGCAGGTTCGAGCCGCTCGGCGTGCGGGCGATCGTGCTGCTGACGTTTGGCGCCAGACCGGTCCCATCGCCATCCGGCTGCGAGGCCACGGCGCGGCGGGCGATGGCCAGCGGCAACGGCGCGCCGCGATCGCTCAGCGAGGCGATGGCCCCGCTGCGAACCACCCCCTGCCGATTGCCGGGCAGGCCCACGCTTTGCCAAGGCCGCGTTTCCACGTTGGCGTCCAGTCCGGCCGGACCCTCCGTCGCGCCACCGCCGGGGGCTGCCAGCGTGGCCTCCGTGGCGACCAGCGAGGCGTCGGCGGCCAACAGATTGCGCCCCGGCTCGCCAAGGCCACCCGGCGCGCGGGCGATGCGTACCGCGGGCGTTCCGGCCGCCAACGCCGGCGTCTGCGTGCCCGTGGCGTGCGGCTGGCCGGTGCGGGCGACGATCCGCCCGGAGCCGATGCCGAATTCCGCCGTGCCGGCCGCGGCCACGATCCGGCCTCGCGGCGCCGCCGTGGCCGCTTGCGTCACCGCCGTGGTCGAAACCGCCTCTAGGCGGCTGCCCGGCGAGCCGCCGGCCATCGCCGGGTCCAGCAGCGCGTCGCCCTCGGCTTGCGACGCCAGCGACGGAAGATTGCTCCCGCGCGACGCCCGCGCCACCGTGCCGGGCTGGCTGGCCGTCGGATCCGGCCCGGCCGCCTGTTGCTGCAAGGCCGCCACATGCCGGGCGGCCGCCGCGGGAAGCTGCGCCGCCGCAGTCATGGCCGGCGGCAACTGGTCCGCATCCGGCACTCCACGGCCAGACGCCGCAGCCAACCGCGAGGCCTTCGGCGGATTGATCGGTCCCACTGCGGCCAGCGCGCTGGGACCCAATGGCCCACGCTGCGCCGCATCGGCCGCCGCATGGACGGCCGACTCCTGGGCTTCGCTCGCGGGCGCCTCGACCGCCGGTCCCGGCTGGCGTTGGCGCGCCTCGCCGGCGAACTTCTCCAGCAACTGCGGCGCCGAAGCGGCCGCCCGGTTCAAGTCGGCCTGATTGGGCTGCGCGGCCGCCATCTTGGGCGTGTCGGGACGAAACACCTTCGGTGCGTCCACCGCCGGCAGGTCGTGCTCGATTTCTTCCTGCGGTTGCGGAATCGCCGCCGCGGGGGCCGTCTTCTCGGGAACGACTGTCTCGACGGGCCGGTCGAACGATTGCTCCGCATCGGGCTGCTCGACGGCGGCCCAGTGATCGTCGGGCACGGCGGCTTGCGTGTCGTCCGGCAACTCGCCCGGCGCCACCGCCTGCCGGCTGGCCACGTCGGCCGCCAAGGCCAGTGGATGCCCGTAGGCGTAGACCAGCGCCGAGAGGTGGACCAGCAGGCTCACCAGGATGGCCAACAGCAAACGCCGCCGCAGTTTTCCTTGCAGCCACCAGGCCACGCAGAACATCAATACGACGCACAAAGCGACCGCCCCCAGCCGCGTCCAGCCGTTGTAGAGCAGCCGCAGATCGGAAAAATCGCTGACGGCGATGGCGATGCCGGCCAGAATGCCGGCCAGGATGAGGATGGCGCAATGGATCGGCCACAACTGATCGTCGAAATCGGCGATCGGTCTCGGCTTGGGGGGCGAACGATGGCGTGCCACTGCTGACTTGTCCAGCAGCGCCGAACCACCAGCGGACGCAACACCGCTGGACGAGCCGGGCGCCACGCCTTGCGTGGTCGTGGCACCGGCGTTGGGGAGGCTTTCTGCCATGACGCGTGCATCCTTCCTTTTTACCGAACTACGGTCTTATCCTTCACCTTGGCGGGGATCGCGGGTCATCACGCGAAAATCGCGAATCTTGGCCCTCGTACAGGCATCCATCGCCGTGACGAGGAATTCGCTGCGGCAACGCTTGTCGGCACGGATCACCACCGAGGCCCGCGCGGCCGGGTTGGCCCGCGCCGTATTGGTCCGCGCCGCCTTGAGAATCTGGTCGAGCTGGCCGAGGGTTACCGGCTGCGCGGCCACGAAGAAATGCCCGCGGGCGTCGATGTTGACCACCACTTCGCGAGGCTTGCTGATCAGCGGCATGGCATGAGCCGCATCCGGCAGCACCACGTCCAACTCCCGATCCGCCTCGGCGATCTTGGTGGCCACCAGGAAGAAGATCAGCAGATTGAACACCGTATCCACCAGCGGGATCACGGGGATCTGCATCATCTCGTTGCCCTTCTTGATGTTCAATGCCATGACGGTTTTCCTCTCGTTTACCCCGTAGGTCAGGCTGTGCCTGACAGAACTCCTCGCGGATCTGTAGGGAACGCCCTCCGTGGCGTTCCGTTTTGCCGGTAGCGCCCGGAACGCCACGGAGGGCGTTCCCTACAGGGATTATTGTTTGGCAGCATATCAGTTGGTCTGGAAAGTTTCTTGGGCGGGGCGATCGGGCAGGCGGACGGTGTCGGGCTCGACGGCTTCGGCTGGTTTTTCGGCGACCGGCTCGGCGCGGCCCTTGTGCGGCACACCGCGCCCCTCGAAACGCTCCAGTTGCGGTATCAGCGTCAGCATCAGGTCGTCCAATTCGCGGAACAGTTTCAGGATGCGCCCCTCGAACAACTGGGCCAGCACGCCCGCCGGAATGGCCACCACCAGGCCGGCAAAGGTGCAGATCAAGGCGGCGTAGATACCGGTGGCCAGGTTCGCCATGCGGTTCTCGCTCAGGGACAGATTGGCCGTGGTGAAGAAGGCCAGCAACATGCCGTAGACGGTGCCGGCCAGCCCCAGCATCGGCGCCACGTTGAAGGTCAGGGTTTGCCAGCGCACGTTGGCGTACACCCGCGAGGCCTCGCGCTCGCTCGCCTCCGACACGGCATGTTCGATCTCGGCGATGGGGCGCCCCACTTTTTGCAACATCGTTTTCACCACGGTCGCGGCCGCGGAGGGATACTGCCGGCACAGCAGCATGGCCTCCCGCGGGTCCATGCCACTCTTCTGCCGCGCCAGGGTCTTCAGGGCTGCGACCAGTTCCGACGGAATGACGCGGCGGCGGCGCAGGCCCAGGATGCGTTCGATCGCGGTGGCCATCGCCATCAGCGACAGCAGCAGGATCAGCCACACGGCCCACATGTGCTCGGGGCGATCGAGGACTTCCTTAATCAGGTCGAAACGCGGCTTTTCCACCGCCGCGGCCGCCGGCTTCTTGATCTCCTCATCCTTGGCGAGCGCCTCGTCGGCCAACTGCTCGGCCTGTTTGGCGCTCAACGGCCCGGCCACGGGCGGCTTTTCCGGAGGCGTTTTTGCTTCGTCGGCAGCCGGGCCCGCCCCGTTCTCATCCGCCCGGGCGGCGGGCCCGCGCGCATAACCATAGACCAGCGCCACGCACAGGGCCGCATAGGCGGTCCAACGCAACACCACGCCCCAGCGGGCGAAAACGTCTCTCATCTTCATGGCGATCACCTCTTGGGACTCTGTAGCTTTCGTAGTACTTTTGCCCCGGCACTTGTGCCGGGTTCCGCCGGCCGCAAGCGGCCGGGCTAAAATGCGACCATCGGGCTAACGTTGCAGTTCCTTGACGCGCTTCTTTGCCAGCGGCGCCTTGTCGCTCTGCGGAAACTTCTCGATCAATTCCTGGTACTGCTTGACGGCCTGGGTCGTGTTCTGCAGCACCTCGAAACAGCGGCCTGCCTCGTACGTGGCGTCAGCCTGCCACTGCGGATAACCGTAACCATAGCTGACCTTGAAGAAACTCTTCACCGCCGCCCTGTGGTCCTTCTGTTGAAACTGGATCTCGCCGATCATGAACTGCGCCCGGGCGGCCACCTCGCGACTGGTCTTGGCCACGACCTGTTCGTACAAGGCGATGGCCACGTCCAGCTTGCCCAGGTTCTGCTGGGCGGAGGCTTGCTCGTAAAGAGCCTCCGGCACGTAGGACGAATCGGGGAACTGCTTCACGCACTTGGCCAGCCAGGCCAGGCTCTTGTCCCATTGCTTCAACTGCCCGGCCGCCTGGCCGGCATGCAGCAAGGTCAGGACCTGGAAATCCTTGGCCGAGGGGTCTTTGACCTGCCCGTAGGCCGCCAGAGCCTCGGCGAACTTCTTTTCCTTAAACAGGCATTCGGCC
>CAYYBU010000177.1:0-6207 GCA_964469945.1 uncultured Planctomycetaceae bacterium | reverse complement strand
CGCGGCCCCGGCCAGGTTGACTTCCAGAATCCGGCCCCGGTGGTCCCAAAGGAAATACGCAACCGGGGCGAAATCGAACAGATCGCAATACTTCCTCGACGCCTCCTCGGCCGCCGCGTGGGCGCGCTGAAGTTCCTCGTTCTGCATCTTAGTGAAGCCTGCCACGGATCTTCTTCGCCCAGCGTCCCGTCGCGTGCGGGAAGAGGGGGAAGTTTGGGTACGGCTTGGCGGGCTTGCCGTTTGTCGGTTATTTGGTAACCTTAGTCATACGGGCTGTCTCCAGATATGGGAAAGGAACTGCGACAACCCGATCGGCAATTTGGTACTGGTGTCAGATCGGGTGTCAGTGACATTCCAGGAGACAGTTCAATAAATGCAATAAGTCATGTACCATAAGTCATTTAGGGGCTGTAGCTCAGTTGGTTAGAGCAACGGACTTTTAATCCGTAGGTCGTGGGTTCGAGTCCCACCAGCCTCACTCGCAAGCCCTTGATTGCCAAGGGCTTGTGTCGCTTCTTGGGTTGGCGTTTCATCAGCCGCTGACTCCAATTGATCCTTGTCCAGCCAGAATCTATGAGGCTTCAAGCCGTCCCGTTGGCATCGCTTGAAGTAGATGGTATGGACCTGATCGAGCGCCGGCCTGGTTCAATGGACGGCGTAACCGATGGGCGTCAGCCAACCGATTCGTTTAACCTTTCCCACCCAGCCGCCAAATCAGCGGGTCGGTGTGCTGAAGGCCGATCTTGACTTGGTAGATTGGCAGGGTGAGATCAAATGACTTGCGTTTCGGTGGTTTCTTTGCCATTGGTGAACGTCGGGCAGGCGGAGCGTGGCGCGCGACGCCCGCTTCTTCCACCGCGCGGCGAAGAGCCGGACCAACTTGGCCGCGTCCAGTCGGAGCACGCCCAGTAGGCGAATCAGAGCCCAGGAAGAGCCGATCGTCATTTTCGGATGCATGCACAGATAGCGGTTCTCGAAATAGGGGCGGAAGCGGGTCTTGAAGTGATAGGCGCCCGCCGTGTCGAAAACCAGGCCGAAATAGCGCGTGCCGGCGACCAATCCCCAGCGTGCCAGGGTGCTATCGCCCGGCAAGGGCGTCTGACAGCGCAGACCGGGAATCAGGCACAAGGAAACCCGCGGGATGCCTTCGCGTTGGAAGATCCGCATGGCCTGATGCATGAGGAAGGCGAACTCTTCCAAAGCGTCCGCGTCGGTGCCCGCAGCGAGGGCGTCGTAGATAGGTGGCCTCGGGGAGATCGCGGTGGCTTGATGGCAGGCCATTTTCCTGCCGTGACCGGTTACAGGCCCTTACGACTCCGTCGAGGGATCTGCCGCGCGTTGGCTCCAGTAGTTGTACTGCGGATCGCCTACGCGAAAGGTGAATACGGCGTCGGGCAACTGGCGGCCGTTCCGATCCAGGGAATGAACGCGGACGAGCACCGCGCCATCCTTTCGTCGCTCAACATCGCAGGAATTAATTTCCGTCATCTTCGTACTCATGGGGCCCCACATGGCTGGCTGGAAAATTGGTGGGCGGGTGAAGGCGGCGTATCGGCAGGATCAAACTCGCCTGGCCCGGCAGACAACGCTGCTGCCGGCAAAGGGGCAACTATTGCTATTGTAGCCTAATTCTGGCTTCATGACATCCGGCATGAGCGGCTTCCAGGGCCAAAAGCCGCTGCTTCATGCGGCTACCGCCCGGTGCGGAGTATGCACCCGGTTGGCCGCCGGCAAGAACGACGCGGTGGCAAGGGACGATCAGGGGGACGCGATTGGCCGCCAGGCAGTTTCCTACCGCGCGGGCAGCCCGCGGCGAACCGGTTTTGGCCGCCAGTTCGCCGTAGGTGAGAAACTGCCCATAGCGGATTTTCCGACATTGCTGCGTGACGCGGCGTTGAAACGGGCTCAGTCCGCCAAGATCGATGCGGACATCACGGAAGTCGTCCGGATGGCCACCGCTATAGGCTTGTAGCCGCTGGGCCAGCCCATCGATATCCCGGTCCGTTCGCAGTGGGGCATCCGCTGGCAACTGGGCAGCGAGGGCCCTCATGGCCGCGTCACGACGCGGATGTCCAAAAGTTAGCGACCTAATCATGTTTCCATCCCGGATTATGGCGATCCACCCCAGGGAACTAGGAAAGACCAACGTTGTTTGCACGTTCTCTTTGCTCGCCCTTTTCATATCGGCCTGTGCCCGGTTTTCCGGAGTCGCGGGCTGTGGCTTCCTCCGCACCCCATCGCGAGGAGGGGGCTTTGACAGCACAACTTGGCGACATCTATACTAGGAAACGCTTTTGAGTGCCCGTTGGTTCAACGCGAAGGACACATGTCGGATGAATCCGTACAGTTCACTCAGTGACGACTTTTACGTCAATATGAATCTCGGCACGGAAATGGAACTGCCCACCAACCGGGAGACCGTATTGCATTTTTTCGAGCGGGTGCAAAAAACCTACCCCACGATGAGGAATTTCTATTGCCGCGATCGTGGGGATTTCGTCCTGGAGGAAGATAAAGACCAGGGCAACTACCGCTGGTGTACGATCGAGCCCCGCCGCGTTTGCTCGGGCCAGGTCAATCCGGTGTCGATCGATGCCGCGATCCAGCAACATGCCCTGGTGCTGGAGTTGGCCCCCTACATGCTCTCGGTCAGCCCGTTGGACTGCGAGGCCCTCGATCTGCTCTATGGCTTTGATTTTTCCTATCGGGGTAATCAGAACCAGCTCGTGGCCGAGGCCCTGGGCGTCAACCCGGGGATGGAGCGGCTCGTGGAGATCCCGGGGGCGACGGTCATTAATTGCGAGCCCTCGCTTACGATCGCCTTGGACGAGGAGTGCCGCGTCCAGTTTCGCCTGAGCGTGGAGACCCGCACCAGCGCCTACCAAGTGCGTACCGGCGACTACCCAGAAGAACAGCTTAGCGTCTACGTCACGGCTCGGCAGTATGGCAGCCTGGGGCCAGACGCGACCTTCGTCGATACGCTCAAGCGGCTCAACGAGGTCTGCCAGGACATGCTCGATAATCATGTGATCGAGAATGTGCTGAAGCCGCTGGCCCGCACGATCGCGATGAAGTAGCGGCCGCTGGCCGAACGGTTGGCACGCCAAACAGAGTTGCACGATTCCCGGAGGAATGGCTGTAGGGAACGCCCTCCGTGGCGTTCCGTTTTGCCGGTATGCCCGGAACGCCACAGAGAATCATAAATCACCGTTTGTGTGAGACAGTGCGCTTGCGTCTTGCCGTGAGCTATTCTTACTGATAGGGGCAGCGTTTTTTCCACAGGTTTGACGCCGGTTCGGCCGGCATCATCCTTGCCCGCCAACATGCCCCCCGCCCCGATGGCCACCCCACGCAGGAGTGTACTCAGATGACCCAAACCGGCAGAAGCAGCGCTCGTCGGCAAATTTTAGTGGACCGGAAGGTTCAAGGAGCCTTGGTAACGCGAGTCGCCTTGTATTGGGTCATGTGTCTGATGACGGTCGGCCTCATGGTGCTCTGCTGGCGAATCCTCACCAATCCGCTCGGGTCGTTTTATGCACACTGGAACGATCTCTGGCGATTGTTTGGCCCGGCGGCTATTGCCTCTTTTCTGTTGTTGCCGCTGGTGATGCTGGACGTCGTCCGTCTGAGCAACCGCTTTGTCGGCCCGATCGTGCGACTGCGCCGGGCTATGCGTCAATTGGCGCGCGGCCAAGACGTCCGCCCGATCGAATTCCGCGAAGGCGACTTCTGGCAGGAGTTTGCCGCCGAGTTCAATGCCGTCGCCGCGCGCGTCCAAGGGCCGCCCGCGCTGTTGCCCCCGGAAGCCGAGGGCGAGGGCGAAGGTCGCCAACAGGAAGACATGATCGTGCTCGGCAGCGAATAGTTCGCCCGTTCCAAGGAATTCGCGGATAGCAACGCCGGTACTACGCACCAAATGTTTGACAGGATTCGACCCGTCGGATAGTCTGTAGCGTATTGAGGGCCAAGGGCAATACGGAGTTGAGGCTGACTGGCCTGCCGGGAGTAAAATTCATCTCATTTGCGTATTCTGCGCAGCTTTGCGTTTCGCGTCTGAGCGGGCCACTGTGAGGTCGCGCCCGGACAGTTCTTCTGCGCGCGGAACAAGCAGCCCACGGCATCCCATTTTTGCCAAAGATTACCAGAGGAGTTGATATTCATGTTGTATGAGTTGCTGTTTGGACAGACGAAGCCGAATTCCCAAGGCCATCGGGCGGCCCCCTCTCGCCACGCGCCGCGGCGAACGTCGCGTCAGCGCGCGTTCCGCGTTGAGCAACTGGAAGATCGTCGCCTGCTGTCGGTCAGTCCTGCGATTGCGTTGGGACTTTCGGCGGCCGCGCCCAGTTATGGGCAACCGGAGACAATCACCGCCACGGTCAGTGCTCCAAGCGGGGTGACGGCCCCGGGCGGCTTGGGCGTTGACTTCACCGACAACGGCAAGGATCTTGGCACGTTTACGTTGACGGCCGTTACGCCCGCCAATGGGTCCGCCACGGCCAGCGTGACGATTCCCACGCCGGCCGGCGGCAGCAACAGCATCGTGGCCGATTATCTCGGCGACAGCAACTTTGCCGCCAACTCCGCGACGACGTCGTTCGTCGTGGCGCCGGCGCCGACGACGCTTACGCTCGCGCCTACGACGTCGGCCGTGTATGGCCAGCCGGTCACCTTGACGGCGACGGTAGCCAGCGCGGTCGCCGGCACGCTCACCGGCAACGTCGACTTCCAGTCGAACGGGCACGACCTGGGAACCGCGACGGTGAGTTTGGACAAGGCTGGCACTGCGTATCAGGCCAGCCTGACGACCACGACGAAGTGGCCGCTCGGGCTAGGCGCCGACACGGTCACGGCCACCTACGGCAACGATCCGAACTACGCCGCCAGTTCGGCCAGCACCAGCCAGGTGGTCACGGCGGCCAGCACCACCACGACCCTCACCTCGACCCTCAACCCGTCGAGCTATGACCAATCGGTCACCCTCACGGCCACGGTCACGGCAACGTTGCCGAGCACCGCCGCAGTGACCGGGACCGTCAATTTCTACGACAACGGCACCACCAAGATCGGCAGCGCGAAGGTCCTGGGCAATGGGGAAGCCGTCTTGACCATCAGCAAGCTTCCCGTGAGCACCACCGGCGACCCGATCACGGCCACCTATGAAGGCAATACGGATTTCCTCACCAGCACCGGTTCCTTGTCGCAGGTGGTGAACAAGGCCGCCACGACCATTTTCCTCTCCGGCCAGACGCGGCCGGCCAGCTATGGCCAGCCGTTGACTTTCACGGCCTATGTGAGCGCCGCCGATAGCAGCAGTGGCTTGGCGAACTTCTGGGGATGGCTCGGCGGCAAGGCGGCGGCGAACCCCACCGGCACGGTCGATTTCTTCGTCGACGGCTCGACCACGGCCGCGGGAACGGCCACGCTCAACCGCATGGGAATCGCAACCTTCACGATTTCCACCTTGACGCCGGGCACGCACAGCATCACGGCCCAATACGTCGTGGGCGATGCCAATTACACGGCCAGCGCCCTGTCCACGGCCGTTTCCGCCACGATCAACAAGGCAACGCCGCGGGTGACCTTGACCGCGGCGCCCACGTCGAAGTCCCTGACCGTCGGCGAATCGGTGACCTTCACGGCCACCGTCGCGGCGCCTCAGGTCCATAACATGGGCGGCTCCACGACGACCCTGACGGCACCGACCGGCACGGTTAATTTCCTCGACGGTACCCAAGTGCTCAACGCGACTCCCATCGCGCTGGTCGCCGGGACGGCAACGTTCACCACGACCAGCCTGCCGGCCGGGCATGATGCCATCACCGTCCAATATCTGGACGATGCCAACTACGCCACGGCCCAATCACGCCCGTTGACGGAGAACGTGTCGGCAGCCACGACGACTCCGAACGCGGTCAAGACGCTCGCTGCCACGTCCAACACCGGCAGTGGAACCACGACCACCGGTGTCTTCAGTTCGAGTGTGGCGACGCTGCCAGCCGTTTCGCTGGGCGATTCCGGCGCCGCGTGCAGTCAGGCCTTGCAGGCCGTCCTTGCGAACTGGGGCAACCCCGGTTCGACCGGGGACACGCTCTTGCAGTCCAATGTGAGCCTCTCGTTGGCCCGTTAGATAGAGTTGCGTGATTGCGAACCGTGTAGGGAACGCCCTCCGTGGCGTTCCAGGCGTATCGGTGAGACGGAACGCCACGG
>CAYYBU010000176.1:0-6210 GCA_964469945.1 uncultured Planctomycetaceae bacterium | reverse complement strand
CGGCGTCTCGCTGGTGTTGGAAACCAATAGCAACGTAGCCGCCGACGCGCCGCAAGCGACTTACAATGCCAGCGCGAATATCTTGACCGTGCAGATCAACGATACGGTGAACACCACCGACGATGCCATTGCCAACGCCATCAACACCCAGACCAGCTTCACCGCCACCGCCAGCGATGCCGGCGCCGGCACGAAGGTCGTAGCCGTGGGGGCTTCTGCGGGCGCCGGGGTTGATGTCGTGGATGGTACTCCGCTGGTCGCCGCGACGTTGGTCGGCGGCGGAAGCGCCGGCGGCCTGCAGCAAGCCGTGGAGTTCCAACTCACCGGCGCCGAAGGCTCGCAGGTGTTCTCCTTCAACGCCGGCACGACCGCGGCGCAGATGGCCTCTGCCATCCAGTTGGACTCCGACACGACCGGCATCGGGGCCACGACCAGCAACACCAACACCCTGGTGCTCACCTCGACGGATTACGGTAGCGCCGCCTCGGTGAACGTCGACGTGCTCAGCGGGGCGCTCGACAATGCGACCCAAAATTCCGCCAACACGGCGGCCACCACTGCCAACGGCACGGATATCGCGGCCACGGTGAACGGCATGACGGCCACCGGCGCCGGCAATACGCTTTCCGTGGACAACTCGAACCTTTCCATGGCGATGACGGTTGCCCCCACCACTGTCGGCAACATCGGCTTCAACATTACCGGCGGCGGCGCCGTGTTCCAGATCGGTCCCACGGTGACCACTTCGCAGCAGGCCCGCCTGGGAATCCAGAGCGTGAACACCTCCAACCTCGGCGGCACGGACGGTACGCTCTATGACCTGGGATCCGGCGGTTCGGCGTCCTTGGCGACCGATCCGACGAAGGCCGCCGCCATCGTCACCGAGGCGGCTTCTCAGATCACCTCGCTGCGTGGCCGCTTGGGCGCCTTCCAACAGGCCACCTTGGATACCAACATCAACTCGCTAAACGACGCGGTGACCAACCTCACCAGCGCCCAGAGCTCCATCCAAGACGCCGACTTCGCCGCCGAAAGCGCCGCCCTGACGCGGGCCCAAGTGCTCGTGCAGTCCGGCACGGCCGTGTTGGCCATCGCCAACCACCTGCCCAATAACGTTCTCAGCCTGTTGCAGAACCAAGGCTAGAACGTCCCGGTGTGACGATCTCGATCCGGTCCGCCTCGCGTTCGGGGCGGACCGGTTTTTTTGCTAGTTGGCGATCTTTCCCGATTGGCTAAACCTTGACGCGCCGGCCGGTCGATTCTGTAATGAGTTGCGTGATTCTCAAAGGTTTGCAAGCGAACCGTGTAGGGAACGCCCTCCGTGGCGTTCCGGGCGTTACCGGTAAAACGGAACGCCACGGAGTGCGTTCCCTACAGCGATTCCTCCGCGCCAGCGGCGTCTTCTTTCGTAGGTGATTTATGGGACAAATCCAGAGTAGCGTCGGCCTGATCAGCGGCATGAACATCACCCAGACGGTGAATAACCTGATGGCGGTGGCCTCCGGGCCTGTCAACGCGTTGACCACCCAGAACACGCAACTGCAAAATCAGGACACGGCCTATACGCAACTGTCCGCACAATTGCTCGCCCTGCAGTCCGACGCCCTGGCTTTGCAGCAATCCTCGCTGTATACGGCATGTTCCGCCACCAGCAGCGATTCGAGCGCTCTGACGGCCACGGTCACCGGCACGCCCGCGCTGGGCACCTACCAGTTCACCCCCATTCAGCCCGTGCAGACACAGCAGTTGCTCTCCAGCGGCCTCGCGAGCGAAACTTCCGCGCTGGGCGGCGGCCAGATCACTTTCCGTTTCGGCGCCGACGTTGACCAGAGTACGGAGTTGTCCAGCCTCAACGGCGGCCAGGGTTACGGAACCCTGGGCACCATCGACCTGACCGACCGCAGCGGCGCCACCGCCACCGTGAATTTGGCCAGCGCCCAAACCCTCGGCGACGTGATCGACGACATCAACAAGGCGGGCATTGGCATCGAGGCGGAAATCAACAACGCCGGCAACGGCATTACGCTGCTCGATACGACCGGCGCCACCAAGAGCAACCTGATCGTGGCCAACGACAGCGGCGACCAGACCGACACGGCCACCAAACTGGGCATTGCCGCCAACGGCGCCGTGACGTCGGCCAATAGCGGCGACATGCACCTCCAAGTGGTCTCCCTGACGACGCAACTCTCCAGCCTCAACGGCGGCGCCGGCGTCGCCATCGGGACGGTTCAGTTTACCAACGCCGCCGGCAAAACGGCCACGCTCAGTGTGACCTCCTCGATGCAGACGGTCGGCGACGTGGTGACCGCCATCAACAAGCTGGGTCTGGGAATTACCGCCAGTGTGAACGCCACCGGCGACGGCATCCTGCTGACCGACACCAGCCAAGGAACCGGCACAACGACCGTCGCGGAGGGCACTTCCACCACGGCCGCCGACCTGCACTTGCTCCAGACCGCCTCGTCCGCGACGCAAAGCGGCAAGCCTGTCCAGCTCATCAACGGCAGTATGACGCAGACGCTCACCCTGACCGCCACCGATACGTTGAGCAGCCTGGTGACGAAAATCAACAATCTCGACGCCGGCGTGACGGCCTCGATCATCAACGACGGCTCGAACACTCCCTACCGGCTCTCGTTGACCAGCAATCAGCCCGGGACGGCCGGCGCCACGATCGTCGACACGTCGGGCCTGAAGACCAGTATGCCACTGACGGAAACCGTCCCGCCCGAAAATGCCGAGTTGACCTTGGGCGACTCCAGTTCGTCGTCGAGCGTGCTGATTTCCTCCTCCAACAACAATTTCACCGACGTGCTTCCCGGGGCCACGCTGCAGGTCGGGCAGCCCACCGGCGAGCCCGTATCGATCACCATCGGCAGCAGCAACAGCGGCCTGGTCGCCGCCGTCCAATCTTTGGTGAACGATTACAACAGCTTCCAAAGCACCCTGACCCAGGACACGACCTACGATACCTCGACGAATACCGGCGCGGTCTTGTCCGACGACCCGACGGCGACGCAGGTCGGCACCAGCCTGTCGAACCTGCTCAATCAGCAAATCTTCGGCACGGGCTCCATCCAATCGCTGGCGCAATTGGGCATCACCTTCAACAGCGACGGCTCGCTCGCGCTGGACACCTCCACGTTGCAGAGCGAGTTCACCTCGAATCCCGACGACGTCAAGGAGTTCTTCACGCAGACGACCAACGGTTTCGCGGTCCAACTCGACAACCTCGTCAACGAGGCGGCCGGCAGCAACAACTCCATGTTGTCCTCGCGAATGAGCGCACTGTCCGACATGATGCAGGACAACAGCGCCAAAATTACGTCCATGAACCAGATGCTCAGCGATCAGCGGCAGAACTTGTACAACCAGTTCTACCAGATGGAAGTCGTCATGTCGCAACTGCAAAACAGCATGAGCATCGTGAACACGCTTTCCACGCTGAACTCCGACGGATCGAGCGACAACATCTTCACCGGCATCACCAGTTCCAACAGCTTCTCCAACCTCGCCAGCATGGTCAACGCCGATGCCGCGTCCCAGGCTAGTGCCGCCAGCACTGCCAACAGTTCCAGCAGCAGTTCCACCAGCAGCTCCAGCAGCAGTTGAGAAAACGGCGATGGTTGGCGGTCGTTGCTGTCGATGGTAAGAGAGGGTACTGCGTGCGGAAGCCACCGAGGGAGTAGCGATGCCCGTTTCGGCGCGAGAGAACTATCTGGCCAACGACGTTTCCACGGCCACGCCGCAGAAGTTGCACTTGTTGCTCATCGAGGCGGCGCTGCGCTCGGCCCAGCGCGCGGGCCAACAGTGGCAGGGCCGGCAGGACGAGCAGGCCCTGCAATCGTTGCTTCACGCCCAGGCCGTGGTGAGCGAGTTGCTCCGCGGCGTGGACGCGTCGTCGAAATCGGCGCTGACCGACCGCGTCGTGGCCCTGTACGCCTTCATCTTCCGCCGCCTCGCCGAGGCCGGCTTCCGCCGCGACGAGGGGAAACTGGCCGAGGCGATCCGGCTGCTGGAAATCGAGCGGGAGACGTGGCGGCAGGTCTGCCAGCAGACGGCGATCCATCATCGCATGGACGATGCCAATACCGTCCCGCCCCCCGCCGGCGCGCGGGCCATGCCGGCCTTGGAAGGACTGGACGCGTTCTCCAGCGGCGGTTTCTCGTTGGAAGCGTAGCCGTTCACGGGGTGGGCGGAGACTGGGCCATTTTTCGGCCACTGTCCCCTTCTCCCCGTAGGAGATCTGCAAAGTCGGGGTCTGGTCCATTTTTCGGCTCGAACGCCCGGTTTTTCAGGCAAAGCCTTGTCCGAAAACATGGACCTGACCCCTTGGCGTCGGACTTTGCAGTTCTCCTGGCTCCCCGCCGCCGTCTTCCGCTGGCTCCCCTTCGCCATGTATAATGGCCTTCCTGGTCCATGCCCTTTGACCCGTTTTCATCCTTCATGCTTCATCCGTTCCCATGAACCGCCAACTCATTCGCGTGGGCCATAGCCCCGATCCCGACGATGCCTTCATGTTCTATGCCCTCGCCAAGGGCAAGCTCGACACGGGCCGCTACCGCTTCGAGCACGAACTGGTGGACATCGAAACCCTCAACCGCCGCGCCTTCGCCGCCGACCTGGAGTTGACGGCCGTTAGCCTGCACGCCTATGCCCATTTGACCGAGCGCTACGTACTCTGCACCTGCGGGGCGAGCATGGGCGACCGCTATGGCCCCATGCTGGTCGCCCGCCGGCCACAGGCCGTCGCGGATCTGGCCCGCGCGACGATTGCCGTACCCGGCACCTTGACCACGGCCTACCTGGCCTTGCGGCTCTGCCTGGGGACGGACTTCGCCGCGGTCGTGGTGCCTTTCGACCAGATCCTCGACGTGGTGGCGGCCGGCCAATACGCCGGTCAGCCCATCGACGCCGGCCTGATCATCCACGAGGGCCAACTCACCTACGCCCAGCAAGACCTCGTGCTGCTGGCCGACATGGGCCAATGGTGGTTCGACGAGACCGGGCTGCCGCTGCCCTTGGGGGCCAACGTCATCCGCAAGGATTTGGGCCCGCAGACCATCGCCGACGTCCATCGCCTGCTGAAGGCCAGCATCCTCTACGGCCTCGAACATCGCGAGCAGGCGCTGCAGTACGCTTTGAGCTACGGCCGCGGCCTGGATCACGGCAAGGCCGACCAGTTCGTGGGCATGTACGTCAACGCCTGGACGTTGGATTTCGGTCCCCGCGGTCGCGAAGCGGTGAGCGCGCTTTTGGCCCGTGGACACGCGGCCGGGGTGATTCCGCAGTTGGTCGTGCCGGAGTTCGTGCCACTGTAACCGCCCGCGGGGCGCTCACTTGAAGTAGTCTGGTTCGTTGCCCGGCCGCCACTTGATGTTGCACGGAATAGCCGGTTGGTTACGGTCCTCAGTTACTATGGGAAACTCGGATAATGAACCGCCACTTCAACAACTACGTGGAACATCACGGATATTGACGCCGGATTAAATGAGTGATGTCCCCTTATTCACACAGCGAACCGTCGACCGTCTGCCGCCTGGCGATCACCGTGCGCGGCGTGGTCCAAGGGGTCGGCTTCCGCCCGTTCGTCTATCGGGCGGCCCACCAGCGGCACCTCAGCGGCTGGGTGCAGAACGAGTCGGGGGCGGTCCATATCGAGGTCCAGGGCGCGCGGGCCGCTTTGGACGATTTTCTCAATGCCTTGCGACATGCCCATCCGCCACAAGCGCGGGTGGAAAAACTGGAATTGCGGGAACTGGCCTGCCAAGCGGCCGGCGGCCGCGAACCCGGCCAAGCCAGCCCGTTTCACATCCGCAGCAGCACGACCGCGGCGGCGCCGCAAGCAACCATTCCCGCCGACCTGGCCACCTGCGATCTCTGCCTGGCCGAGATTCGCGACCCGGGCGAACGCCGCTATGGCTACCCCTTCACCAACTGCACGAACTGCGGGCCGCGGTGGTCGATCATTCGGCAACTGCCCTACGATCGGCCGCGGACCTCGATGGCCGAGTTCCCGTTGTGCCCGCAATGCCAGGCCGAATACAGCGATCCGGCCGACCGGCGTTTTCATGCCCAGCCGATCGCCTGCCCGAAGTGTGGGCCGGCCCTGCAACTGCTCGACGCCCACGGTGGTGAGTTGGCCGTCGCGGCCGCGGCGCTGGAGGCGACGGTGCGGGCCATCCTGGACGGCCGCATCGTGGCGAT
>CAYYBU010000175.1:0-6217 GCA_964469945.1 uncultured Planctomycetaceae bacterium | reverse complement strand
GGCCGTTCCTTCTCGATGGTATAAATGTTCTGAGAGACGGCGTCGGCGGTGCCCTGATACCAATGCTCGTCGATGCGCTGCTGCGGGGGAACGATGTCGATGAACTCGCCCAACTCGCGGCAGAGATAGCCCTGCCAGCCCAGATTGATGTGGCGATCGAGGCTCATCGCCTTGTACTGGGTGAAGATGAGGTTCTTGAGAATGCCACTGTTGAGACAGTTGGACAGGGCGAAATCAATGATGCGGTAGACGCCGCCAAAGGGGACGGCCGGCTTGGCGCGGTCTCGGGTCAAAGGCTCCAGTCGCGATCCTTTCCCCCCGGCGAGGATCACCGACAGGACCTCTTTCATGTCGACGCGGCTAGACACAGCGGTTGGCTCCAGATGTTTCGATATTGCCGATTATAGCGGGGATCGTTGGGGGCGGGGACTGGTCTAAGTTAAGGAAGTGCCTTCCTAATGTCTTGTCCCCTCTCCCGGAGGGAGAGGGGACCGGAAAAAAACGCCACCTCCACCTCAACTTCGTGCCTATGGGGCCGAAAACCCGGAACGGTCCCCTTGCCGCACGCAGGACAACGCTGTTTTCGCCCAAAATGGACCTGACTCCGCAACGTGGTCTTTATGTATATCGCCCAAATTACCATTACCAACCAATGATTCACTTCAACAGGGCGAGAATCCTGAACTTTTCTCCGCCCACTGCCGGTGCCACAGCTCCAGCACCAGCAGGGCCCAGAGTCGGGCACTGTGATCGAAACGCCCCTGCTGATGCTCGTCAACCAGCCGGGTGACGGCCTCGGCGCGGAAATATCCCCGGCCGAGCGTCTGTCGGTCGAGCAGCACCTGGCGAACGTAATCCTTCAACTCGCCGCGGAACCAGTGGTCCAGGGGGACGCCGAACCCCATTTTCTTCCGTTGCCGGATGGCCCGCGGCAGCAGATCGCCGAACGCCTCCCGCAAGATGCGTTTCCCCCGCCCGCCACGGAATTTCAGTTGCGATGGCATCCGTGCGGCCAGTTCCACCACCCGATAGTCGAGAAACGGCTGCCGGCATTCCAGCCCATGGGCCATCGAGGCCACATCGACCTTGGTCATCAGGTCGCAGGGCAAGTAGGTGACCAGGTCGGTCAGGCTGGCCGCGGTGACGGCGTCGCGGCGGCCGCTGGCGGCAAAGGCCGTGGCGAGAAACTGCTGGGGATCGACATCGGGCAGCGATTGCAGGAAGTCATCGCTGTAGAGCGCCGCCCGGCGGGATTCGCTGAAAATGGCGATCCAGTCCAGGTAGCGGCGCGCAGGCGGCTCGGCCAGGGCTTCCAGAAAACGCTTGCCGCGGCGGACGAGCGACTTCTGCCGCGGGCTGGCCGGTAACCGCTGCCAGAAGCGGGCGGCCGCCAGATGCCGTACCAGCAGCGGCAGGCGATCCACGAGGCTGGCCAGCCAGACGGCCTGGTAACGCCGGTATCCGGCAAACAGTTCATCGCCCCCATCGCCGGTCAGCGCCACGGTGACGTGCTGCCGCGTCAGTTGCGCGACGTACCAGGTGGGCAGCGCCGAACTGTCGGCAAACGGCTCGTCGTAGTGCCACATCAGTTCGGGCAGGATCTCCAGGGCATGTGGCTCGACGCGAAACTCCTCATGGACCGTCTGGAACTGCCGAGCCACCAGTCGGGCCGCCGCGGTTTCGTCGTATTCGGGCACGGAAAAGCCGATGGAGAACGTCCGCACTGGCCCCGCGACCAACTCCCGCATCAGACCAACCACGATGCTCGAATCGAGGCCGCCGGAAAGAAAGGCCCCCAGCGGCACGTCGCTTTGCAGCCGCAGTTCCACGGCCGATCGCAGCAGCGCGCGCAGTTGCGCGACGTAATCCGCCGCCGGCCGCTCGTCTTCGCGATTGAAGTCGGGCTGCCAATAAGGCCGCACTTCCAGCCGTCCCGCGCGATAGAGGGCATAGTGGCCGGGCGGCAACTTTTCCATGCCACGGAAGATCGTCTGCGGATGTGGCACGTACTGGTAGGTCAGATAGGCGTCGATCGCTTGGGGGCTGATTTCCCGCGGCACGCCCGGCACTTCCAGCAGGCTCCGCAGCGCGCTGGCGAAAAGCAGCCGGCCCGGTTCGACGCGATAGACCAGCGGCTTCTTGCCCAGCCGATCGCGGGCCAGCAGCAGTTGTTGGCGGCGGGCGTCCCACAACGCGAGCGCGAACATACCGTTGAGGCTCTGCAGAAACTCGGGTCCTTCCTCTTCATACAAATGGACGAGCGATTCCGTGTCGCTTTCCGTGCGGAAGCGGTGCCCGGCGCCCTCCAGCCGCTGTCGCAGCGAGCGGTAGTTGTAGATTTCGCCGTTGAAGACGACCCATACCGAGCCGTCTTCATTGCTGAGCGGCTGATGTCCGCCGGCCAGGTCGAGGATGGCCAGCCGGCGATGTCCCAAGGCCACGCCGGGCAGTGCCGGCCCACCGTCGGCGATGTAGCTGCCTTCGTCATCCGGGCCGCGCTGGCGCAGCATGGCCGTCATGGCCTGGAGCGTCGAACGATCCAGGGCCTTGGCCGGATCCGTCCAAACCGCGCCGGCAATGCCGCACATAAGAGCCTGTAAAAGAATAAGTTGAGCAAATAGGGGAAGGCAAACAGGCGCAGCGCCGTTTGCCTTTCCATCGCCTGCTATTACGGCCACAATCGCTGATGTCGGGTTTTTCTCGCAATTCCTTATTGAAGTAAAGGCGACCGGCGAAGTCTGGGCGGCATTCCGTTTCGTCCATGCCAGCCGCCGGACTCCGCTACCGCGGCGCAGGCTTCGCCGCCGGCGCCACCACCCGCACCGCATCGGGCTCCTCCGTGGCCAGACGCAACTCGACCGGCCCGGACTTGCTGGCCACCGCCGCTTGGAACTCCTTGGGCGTGCGTACCGCCAGGCGGTCCACCTGACTGACCAACGTCCCCCGGCGCAACCCCGCTTGCCATGCCGCGGTTCCTTCCTCCACCTCGCTGACGACCACCGCGTCATCGGAATAGGCCGGGCTGCTGTGCGCCGCCTGCTCCGTCTCCAACAAGGCCGATACGTAGTCCACCCGCATCCCCCGCCACGCCGCGGGCTTGTTGGTGACGATCTTCTTCCCATGGACCGGATACTTGCTCAACCTGACATCCAGCAACCGCGGGCGACCGTCACGCACCACGCTCAAGCGTGCGACCGCCTCGACGGGCAACTTGCCGACTTCCAGCACCAGTCCCTCGGCGTCATACAGCGGCGTCTGGTCGACGGCCGTGATGATGTCGTCTTGCTTGAGCCCGGAACGGGCGGCGGGCGTGCCGGCCCACACCCGCTCCACTTTGATGCCGTGCAGACCGGCCGCGGTCTCCGGCGGTTGCAAGTTGATGAGCTCGATGCCCAGGAAGCCATACTCGACCTCGCGGCCCTCCTTGAGCGTGTCCAACACGCGGCGGAAGGTCGCGTCGACGGGAATGGCATAGCCGGCGGCCGACTCGTAACCGGCGGCCGCCGCCAGGGCCACGCAGAGCCCCACCATCTCTCCCTTGAGGTTCAAAAGCGGCCCGCCGCTGGTGCCGATATTCAACTTCGCATCGGTCTGGATGAGCGTGCCGAAGTGATGCAGCGTCCGCTTGCCCACGGCATCGGACTCCTCGAGGGTCGGCGGTATCTTGCGCGCCAGATTGGCCACGATGCCCCAGCCGGCACTGGCCTGGCCATCGCGGGCGATGGCATACGGATTACCCAAGGTGAGCACGAGTTGCCCTTTGCGCAGGGCGGCGCCGTCGCCCAGGGTGATGGGCGTCAGGTCCGTGGCGTCGATCGCCAACACGGCCAGGTCGCTCCGCGGATCGGCCGCTTTGACCGACGCCGCATAGACCTTCCGCTCGCTGGTCGTAACATAATACTCGCTGTCTTCGCCCAGCACGTGATAGGCGGTGAGGATCAGGCCGCGGCGGTCGACGACCACGCCGGTGCCGTACTCGTTCGGAACGAAGTTCGGATCGGTCGGCCGCAGCGGCGACGTCTGCCCAAGGCGGCGGCCGAACGCATCGGGACGAAACTCGAAGTGCAAGTTCTCCCCGGGCTGCTCTTTCCGCACCCGGGCAATGGCTACCACCGATTTCTCATTGCGGGCGATGGTATCGACCAGAACCTTTTCGATGGCGGCCACCGCCTCCAGGCCCGCGGCCTCGTGGCCACCGACTTCCTGGGCGCGGACCGGCCTGCCGACGATGGCCCCCAGGGCCAGCAGCGCGAAACATCGGTAGCGAATCGTCCACGCCATGAGGTTATTCTGCCATGTCTCCCAGTAGTCCCACACTCTTTGTTCGTTGGGTGCCACTTTCTCGCTTCAGCCCTCACCCAACCCTCTCCCGGAGGGAGAGGGGACCGGGTACGACAACGGGCACTACGCCTCCACGGCCTCGCCGGCCGGCTCGTCGGCCAGGATCTTGATCGGCACGTCGCCCTGGCTGCGGGCGGTCACGATCTTGGTCTTCAATTCCTCCATCAAGGCGGGATTTTCCTTGAGATAATCGCGGACCTTCTCGCGGCCCTGGCCCAGTTGCAGGTCGCCGTAGCGGAACCAGGCCCCGCTGCGGACCACCAGCTTGTCTTCCATGGCCAGGTCGAGCAGGTCGCCTTCATAACTGATGCCGTCGGCGTGCATCATGTCGAATTCCGCCACGCGGAAGGGCGGCGCCACCTTGTTCTTGACCACTTTCGCGCGGACCCGCTGACCGATGACCTCCTCGCCCTCTTTGAGTTGGCCGATGCGGCGGACGTCGATGCGGCAGGAGCTGTAGAACTTCAAGGCCCGGCCGCCGGGGGTCGTCTCCGGATTGCCGAACATGACGCCGATCTTCTCGCGGATCTGGTTGATGAAGATCACCGCCGTCTTGCTCTTGCTGATGGCCCCGGTGAGCTTGCGCATCGACTGGCTCATCAGCCGGGCCTGCAATCCCACGTGCGAATCGCCGATCTCGCCTTCGAGTTCCTTTCTGGGCACCAGGGCCGCGACGGAGTCGATGACGATCACGTCCACGGCGTTGGAGCGAATGAGCATTTCCGTGATGTGCATGGCCTCTTCGCCGCTGCCCGGCTGGCTGACCAACAGCGTTTCCAGCTCCACGCCCAGCTTCTTGGCCCAACTGGGGTCCAGGGCGTGTTCGGCGTCGATGAAAGCGGCGATGCCCCCGTTGCGCTGCGACTGGGCCACCACGTGCAGGGCCAGCGTGGTCTTGCCGCTGGACTCCGGGCCGAAGATTTCCACCACCCGGCCGCTGGGGATTCCCTGTCCGCCCAAGGCCAGGTCCAGCGACAGGCTGCCGGTCGAGATGCCCTTGATCTTGACGCAACTCCCGGCGCCCAGGGGCATGATGGCCCCTTCGCCGAACTGTTTTTCGATCTGGGCAACCGTGGTTTTCAGGGCGGGATGGGCGTCCAACATGGCGCTGGCGCCGTCGTTGCCGGGCACCGTCTTGGCGGCCCCTTTGCCTTGTGCTACTGCTTTCTTCGCCATAGATTCCTTCGCTTTCGATTGGGTGGCCGTGACCATGGCAGATTCCTTAGATCATCTTACGGGAAATGGGAATAGACATACAGATAGTATACACATGTTCATGTATCGCCGCAAGGGCGGCGGGGGTTGGATTTTGGGAAAAAATTCAGGTCTTGGGCCTTGGGTCTTCGGTCGTGGGGTTTTGAAGCGGTGGTGCTGCTGAGAAGACCACGCTGTGGCAGATCGTTTTTCTCGAATTTCCCCTCACCCTGCCCTCTCCCGGAGGGAGAGGGGGACCTGATGCATACCTTCTTGGATAGGCTCCTAACTCCTAACTCCTAACTCCTGACTCCTAACTCCTAACTCCAAACTCCTGACTCCTAAGACCCAAGACCTCTTCCCGCCTTTTCACCAACCCCCGCCCCCGCTATGATTTAGGATTCCAAACGAAGCAATTTCCACAGCCCGGGGTGATGAATATCCATGAAAGCGGATGAATTACGGGAAAAATATCTGACCTTCTTCCAGTCCAAGGGATGTGTCCGCCGGCCCAGCGATGTGCTGGTCCCCCGCTGGGATCCGTCGGTGTTGTTCACCCCGGCCGGCATGAATCAGTTCAAGGACCATTTCCTCGGCCGCTGCAAGCTGGAATTCACCCGCGCCACGACCTGCCAGAAATGCCTCCGCACCGGCGACATCGACAACGTCGGCCGCACCGCCT
>CAYYBU010000174.1:0-6221 GCA_964469945.1 uncultured Planctomycetaceae bacterium | reverse complement strand
AATTCATGATATTTCCTTTATTTAAATAATAAAATTGAACATGTTGATGCTATAAAAAATATAGTGGCATATAGGATTTTTAGTAAAGATACCCGTAATTTTTTAAAGCTTAAAATTGCCCAAAGAAACCATAACGGCCACATCCTTACCAATACATATACATAGGTATAGATCAGGTATCGACAAAACCGCCTCGACACCCCCACATATTGTATTATATGCCGTTGTGACCACAACATACAGACGTTACGGGTCCAAGTTTAGCGGTTTCGCAAGCCCGGTCAATGACTCTCGGCAAGTTTGTCTTAAGGCCATGAGAAACCGCCACTTGCGACAACGGGCCATGCTAGCACGGCTAGCGATGGAGGGCTCCAGAATGGGCGTAAATGGTTGCTTTCTCAATGGTTGGGGCGATCGGCCGCTTCACCGGACACTAACGGGCGGCTAACGGCCAATTGACAAGAATTCTCTCGCCCAGCAGCGAGACTGGCGAAGACGGGCGGGATACGAAAACCATCCCACCCACTGGCACACCGCAACCGGTCACTTGGACAAGTGCATCAGCGCGGCCTTGCGCTGCTTCGATTGATTGTAGGCCGCGGCGGCCTGCGAGGTGGGCAGGATCTGAAAACCGATCGCCCGCTGGCTCAAGTAGCGCTGCGACTGTTCGGTCAACTCGATGCGGCCCTCCTTGCCGGCGCCGATGAAGAGAATTTCCGGCCCGCCCCGGCAGACCTTCTGTAGCTCTTTGGGGCGAATCACCTGCGGACTGCCTTCATGCTCCTTGGCGAGCGACTTGTCGCGATTCTTCACCTTGCCGTTGACGGCAATATAGACGTCGCGGTCGAAGGTCTTGCGGCCCACGGTGATTTCACCGCCGCCGGCCCGCACGATCTCGGGAAAGACGGGCGCGACGGCAAAACGTTTCTTGAAGGGGCTGCGGCCGACCAACTTCCGCGCCAAGGCAATGGCGCCCAACCCCACGGCGTCGTCGCCCAGGGCGGACAGTAGGACCTGCCCACCGTCGCGGGCGCCGGGCAGGCGATCGCTGCCTACGATGTTCTCCACGATCGGCATCATGAAATCGCTACAGGCCTCGATCACCCCGCCCCCCAGCACGATGACGCCGGGATCGATCAGGTGGCGGACCGTGAGGCAGGCATACCCTAACACCTCGGAGGCATGGCGGACGACCTCGGTGACCAACGGGTCTTCCGCTTCCAGGGCCCGGCGGATGGCGCCGCTGCGAATGACGCTCAAATCGCCGCCGGTCAACTCGCCGAGCAGGCTGCCACGGCCCGCGGCCAGGGCCTCGCGGATGTCGCGCTCGATGGCGGTGCGGCTGGCCAAGGCTTCCAGGCAACCGCGATTTCCGCAGCCGCACTTGGGGCCGCCGATCTGCATGATGATGTGGCCGATCTCGCCGGCCGATTCGCGGGCCCCGCGCCAGAGCTTGCCCCCCTGCACGAAACCGGCGCCGATGCCCGTGCCGACCCATATGCCCAGGGCGCTTTCGGCCTGGCGGGCGGAACCGAGCCAGCTCTCGCCCAGGGTGCCGAGATTGCCGTCGTTGCCCACCGCCACGGGCACATGGAAACGGCTCTCCAGGTGCGCGCCGATGGCCACGCCGGTGAGGCTCATGTTGGGAGTAACCACCACCCGAGCGGTGTCCGGATCGACCACGCCGGGCACGGCGATGCCGACGGCGGTCACGTCAGCGGCGGAGATTTTCCCCTTTTTCAGCACTTCTTCCATGACCCGTTCGATCACGGCCAGGACTTGTTCGGGGCCGCCGGTGCGCGGGGTGGTGCGGCGTTCGCGCTCGAGGATGCCCCCCGACTCGCGCACCAACGAGGCCTGCACCTTCGTGCCGCCGATGTCCACGCCCTGATAGAGATGGTCCTTGCCCGAAGTCGCCTTGTTCGTCATGCTAATCGCCTCCTTAGTTCCTGTTGCGGAACAGCCTGTAGGGAACGGGCTCTGTCCCGTTCCGCTGGCCACGGAACGCCACGGAGGGCGTTCCCTACAGGACGTGAACGCGCCCGCGGACGACCCGAGAACGGCCCCTAGGTTGTACCGCAAGGCTCACTTGATGACAAGATGCTCGAGCCCTTCCTCGGCCGGCGGAAAGTGGGGATCCATTCTTTCCAGGGTTTCCCGCAAGATGCGGCTGACCAGCAAATTGCGATACCACTTGCAATCGGCCGGCACGATGTGCCAGGGGGCGTGCTCCGTGTTGCACTTGGCCAACACCGTCTCGTAGGCCCGTTGGTACGGATCCCAGAAGGCGCGCTCCTTCATGTCCGAACTGCAGAACTTCCAGCGTTTGTCCGCGTTGTCCAGCCGCGCTTGCAGCCGCCTTTTCTGTTCCTTCTTGCTAATGTGCAAGAACACCTTGACGATGGTGGTCCCCCCCTCGACCACCAGTTGCTCGAAGGCATTGATGCGCTCGTAGCGCGTTTGCCACTCGGCGCGCGGCACCAGGTCATGGACGCGCACCACCAAGACGTCCTCGTAGTGCGAGCGATTGAAAATGCCCACGAAACCGCGGCGGGGGACCGCCCGGCTCACGCGCCAGAGGAAATCGTGCTCGAGTTCCTCGGCACTGGGTTCCTTGAAGGAGACGATCTGGCAGCTTTGCGGATTGAAACCGGTCATGACGTGGCGGATGGTGCCGTCCTTGCCCGAGGTGTCCATACCTTGCAGGACCAGCAGCAGGGAGCGGCGGTTTTCCGCGTAGAGGCGATAGCCGAGATCGTCCAGCACGGCGATGTTCTCGTCCATCTCCTTTTGCGCGTGGGCTTTGTTCTTGATCGGTCCGGTCGAGGCCGTGTCGAAATCGCCCAGGCGGACCTTGCGGCCCAGCGGCACTTGGATCGGTTGCTTGCGCATGGTGGCATATCCTCCGGGGAAAGTATAGTTTACAGGCCGTGTTTGGCCAGTTTGTCGCGAAAGGTCGAGGCTTTCATGCCCAGCGCCGCCGCCGCCGCCGTCTTGTTGCCGCCGGCCGTGCGGAGCGCGCTGCGGAGCAGTTCCCGCTCGGTCTGGTCCATGGCGGCCTGAAAATCGCCCGGGAAACCGCCTTTGTTGGCCGCCGCGGAGGCCAGGCCGCCCATTTCGGCGGCCAACAACTCGGCCGTGACGTGGCCGCCGCCGACCAGGTAGGCCCTTTCCAAGGTATGCGACAGCTCGCGGACGTTGCCCGGCCAGGTGTGCCCCTGCAAGATCGTCATGGCCTCGGCATCGATGTGCGCTTCGCGCTGGCCGGCGATCTGCCCGAGTAAGTGCGCGGCCAACAGGGGCACGTCCTCCAACCGTTCGCGCAGGGGCGGGATGTTGACCCGCAACACGTCGAGCCGATAGTACAAGTCCTCGCGGAAACCGCCTTCGCCGATCTTGTCCAGGAGGTTGCGTTTGGTGGAGGCCACGATGCGGACGTCGGCCTTGATGAGGGCGCCGCCGCCCACGCGCTCGAACACTTTCTCCTCGATGGCCCGCAGCAGTTTCGACTGCTGTTCCAGGGGGATGTCGTCGACGTCGTCGAGATAGAGGGTGCCGCCTTCGGCCAGGTCGAAGCGTCCGCGGCGGCGCTGCTCGGCGCCGGTGAAGGAGCCCTTCTCGTGGCCGTAGAGCTCGCTTGCGATGAGCTGCGGCGGAAACAGCGTGCAGCCGACCTTCACGTAGGGGAACCCATGGCGATGGGAGCTGCGGTGGATCACACTGGCCACCAGGTCCTTGCCCACGCCCGTCTCGCCGTAAAGGAGCACGTTGGCGTCGGTCCGGGCACAGATTTGCAGCATGTGCTTGACGCGCGCCATGGCGGGCGTCTGGCCGACGACCAGGCGATCCAACTCGGCTTCCGGCAGCGGGGCGCCCGCCGGCGCTCCCGCCGTGGCGGCCAGGTGTCCGCGCTCGATCCGCGCCAGCAGGGGAAAGATGTCGTCGTTGCGGAAGGGCTTGGTGACGAAATCAAAGGCCCCCAGCCGCATCGCTTCCACGGCCACGGGAATGCTGCCGTAGGCGGTCATCATGATGACTTCCATGCCGGCCAGCGGCCCCTGTTTGATTCGCTTCAGCAGCTCGATGCCGTCGAGGTTGGGCATTTTCAGGTCGCTGACGACGACGTCGAAGCGTTCGCGTTGCAACTGCTCCCAGGCCTCATGGCCATCGGCGGCGGTCACGACGTCATAACCCTGCGCGCGGAGATCGTCCGCCAGGGTGATGCGTTTGCTCTTCTCGTCGTCGGCAATCAGGATTCGCACGCTTGCTCCACCCGGTTGAGCACCACGGTGAACGTGGTCCCTTGTCCCAGCGCGCTGCGGACCTCGATGCGGCCGCCCATTTCCGAGATCAACATGCGGCACAGGCCGAGCCCCAGGCCCGTGCCGCCGGAGGCCGCCCGCGTGGTATAAAACGGTTCGAAGATTTTTTCCAGATCGACGCGCGGAATGCCCACCCCCGTGTCGCACACGTCGATGGCCACCGAGCCCATCTGATCCTCGTCCTTGCGGCCCAGGGCATAGCTGCGCAAGGTGAGCGTGCCGCCGCGGGGCATGGCCGCCAGGGCATTGGTGCAAAGATTGAAGAGCACTTCCTGCAGCGTGTAGGAATCGCCCTCGACCGCCGCCACGTCGCCCAATTCCCGCTCGATGCGGATGTTGCCCACGTGACTGCTGCCCAACACGTCCAGCGTGGCCGCCACGGCGGCGTTCACGTCGGTGCTCTGCAAGGTGATGCCGTGCGGCCGGGCAAAGGCCTGCACGCGCGTGGCCGTCCGCTCGATACGATCCAAGGCCTCGGTCATCATCTGCACGTATTCGGTCAGATGGGGATCGTCCTTGACGCGCTCCGCCACGCGGCGCAGGCAGTTCTGCACGCCGTCCAGCGGATTGGCGATTTGATGGGCGATGCCGGCCACGAGTTGGCCAATGCCCAGCATCTTTTCCTTCTGGCGAATTTCGGCATGCGCGCGGTCCACGTAGCGGCGGATGGAAGTGGTGAAATAGACCGTGATCCACAGCGCGCTGGCGAAGGCCGCGAACAACCCCAGCGCGGCCAGGGCGTCCAAGGGCGGCGCCCCGTCCCGGTCGGAGGGGAAGTGCATCGGGAAGGAAGGGATCCAGCGCAGATATTCCAACAGCATAATGGCCCCCACCGCGGCGGTCACCATGGCCGCGAAAAAATACGGCGCCGAGCCGCGCAGGTACATGCCCGCAATGATCATGTGGAACAAGAAGTAGAACAGGAACGGATTGCGCGGCAGGTCGGCAAAATAAAGCAACAGCGTCAGGGCAATCAGGTCGAAGGCCACCTGCAGGAAGATCTCGCGGTCGACGCTTGCCTCGCCGGCCACGACCCCCTGCTGGTTGAGCCGCAACAGGAGGTTATAACCGAGCATCGCGCACGCGACCACATACAGCGGCAACGGATTGCCGACGATATGCAGCCCGGAACTGGTGAGCCAGATCATGGCGAACACCGAGCCGCAGGCCAGCCAGCGCAGCGAGATCAGCCACCGCGCGCCTTCGGGAGGAAGCTTCATGGGGGGCCGTCCCCTTCCGCGTCGTCCCAGGAGACCGTGGCGGTGCGGCTCTGGAGGTCCAAGGTCAAGCGGATGTGGTCGTCGATTCGCGCCCCGCGCTGGCGGAGAAAGGCGCCCAGCCCCCAGGCCCGGCCGTCCTTGGTGGCCAGCGTGCCGATGGTGTGGCCGCCGGGGGCCAGCAGCGTGAAACGGCCGCGCACCACCTGTTTCAAGGCCGCCGGCACGGTAATCACCGCGTAGGTGCTGGCCGCCTTGGAAAGCCGATAACTGAGCCACACCTTGCCGTCGTCCGTCCAACCGTGGCTGTCCAGCACGCGCCGCGGCACGCGCCGCGTGCGGCGGGCCGCCAACAGGGCGTCGATCTGCGGCTGCGGCGCCGCGGCGCCCAGCAAGCCGTACACGCTGTGCCCCAACTGCTCGATCACCGGCGACCAGGAGACGAAGGCGTGGAAGCTGAAGCGGTTCATGCCGTCGCCGACGCAGAGATCTTCCATTTCGCCGCGCTCCATGATCGGCCCGTGGCGGAGCAACACTTGCACGAGCTTCCGTTCCACGCCGGTGAGCAACTGCTGCCAGTCGCGCGACGGCTCGGAGAGGATGCGCTGGCCCTCGATGCGGATGCCGGGCATGTGGCGGCAGAACTCCAACAGCACGTGTTCCGGCGGCGGGTTCTTCCACA
>CAYYBU010000173.1:0-6226 GCA_964469945.1 uncultured Planctomycetaceae bacterium | reverse complement strand
CGCCGCGCTGCCCCGAGTGCCCGGGCCTGCTGCGGCCCGACGTGGTGCTGTTCGGCGAGATGCTCCCCGCGGCCACGCTGGAGCGGCTTTACGCCGAGTGCCAGGCGGGCTTCGACGCCGTCTTCAGCATTGGCACCACGAGCGTCTTCCCCTACATTGCCGAGCCGGTGCGCATGGCGGCGGATCTTGGCCGGCCGACCATCGAGATCAATCCGGCCGCCAGCGCGATTTCCGACCTGGTCGACGTGAAGCTGCCGCTCGGGGCCGTCGCCGCGCTGGACGCGATCTGGCGTCGGTATCGAGAGCTTGACTCCCCTCGCCCGTAAACGGGAGAGCGGCAGCCAAGGGTGAGTTAGCCACGGATGAACACGGATTCTACACGGATGTTTCAGTACACCAGTCGCTTGAACCCACCCTTGTTTCTTCAGATCTCTTCTCTCTTCATCCGTGTTCTATCGGTGTTCATCCGCGGCTAACTTCGGAAGGTATTTACGCCGCCTCGGCGCTGCCGCCGCCGTCATAATCCTCGTCGCCCGGCTCCTCTTGCCATAGATCTTCCTCTTCTTCGTCGGCCTCTTCCTCCCAGGGAGCCTCCTCGTCGTCGCGGTCGACTTCCGCGTCGCTTTCCTCCTCTTCGGACTCGTCTTCCGGATCCGACGGTTTGATCCGGGCTGCCGTCTTACGGGGCGCAGGCAACGCCTTCGGACTCCGCTTCGGCTTCTCCTTGGCCGGATCGTCGAACACGATCGTCGCGTGTTCTGTTTCCGCGTTGTCCGGCAGCCGGCTGGTGGGCACCTTCAACGACTTGAACAACCGCAGCATGTGTTCGTGGCAGGTGAAGACGAGGACCTGGTGGCCGGCGGCGGCAAAATCGCGCAGCACGATGGCGGCTGCTTTCGCCCGCTCGCTGTCGAAATTCACCAGTACGTCGTCCAATACCAGCGGCAACGGGGCCCCGCGCCGCGCGTAGCAGGCAGCGAGTGCCAGCCGCAGACTGAGGAACAGTTGCTCGCGAGTGCCGCGACTCAAAACCTCCACCGGCAAGGCATGACCGTCGGCATCGTCCACTCGCAACACATTCTCGCCCAGGGGCGTCCACACGCGGCAATACCGGCCTTGCGTCAGGCGTTCCAGATAGCCCGACGCCTCTTGCAGGGTCTCCGGCTGCCGCTGCTGCTCGTAGGTCGAGCGGATTGCTTCCAGGATGCGGCACGTCACCGCCAACACCTGCCAGCGCTGCATGGCATCTTCGAGCCGCTTTTCCACCACGGCCAATTCGAGTTGCTTGTGGCCCAGCCGCCGGTCTTCGGCCAGCGCCTTGGCTTGCTCGGCAAGTTGACCGCGTTTCTCGAATCGCTGCTGAAGTTCCTTCTCCGTCGCGGTCCAACGCCCGAGCAACTCGTCGCGGCAGGTTTCCAAGTCGCGGACGGCGTCCCCCTCCAAGTGCTGGCGAATCGCCTCCTGCGGACAATAGCCGGCAATGGCGGTGGTGATTTCGCGTTCGACAGCCTCGCGGTCGTGGCGGAGAACGTCGGCGCGGGCGGCCTCGACGGCTCGGCGGCGGAACTCGGGTTCATCGTTGGCCCCCAAATCGCGGAGCAATTCGCGGCGGCGCAGCTTGAGCCGGCTAATGGCCTCCTCGCGCTTGCCGCGGTCCCGGCCGATCTGCCGCAGTTGCTGGCGAATCGCTTCCCGGCGGGTCACGATCGCTTCCTGCTTGGCCACCGCGTCGGCAAGCTGGCGGAGTTGCTCGGCGGGCGTGCCCGCGGCCACGTCGATGCCCGCGTCGCCGACAAGCTGCGCGATGCGTCCCAAGAGCGAATCGAGCTCGCCGCGGCGATGGCCCAGTTCTTCCTTGCGCTCGGCCAGCCGCCGCTCGATTTTGCCGATCCGATCGCAACTCTCGAGCAATTGCTTCACCTGCCGCGGGGAAAACTTCGGCGGCAAGCCGGCCTGCTGCAACAGTTCGCGCCAGCGGCGGCGTGCGACACGGTGCTCTTCCTCGGCCTGCGTGGCCCGCTGCTTAGCGGCGGCGGCATCCTGCCGGGCCGCGGTGCGCCGCGTGTCGACGGGCATCAATTCTTCCAGAGCAGCCAAATCTTTTTCGGCCGCCGCCAGACGGCCGGCCATCGGTCCGCTGCCATGCGGCAGTTGCCCATCCAAGGCGTCGCGGTCGTCGGCGGTCTGCTTTAGTTGCAATTGCAACAGGTTGAGTTGCTTCTGCGAGGCGTCCAACTGCCGGGCGTTGGCGCGTTCCAACATGAGCTTGCCGGCCCCCGCGGCGCCGCAACCCGCCAGGCCCAACACAGCTAGGACCCAGCCGATGGAACCGGTCATGGAAGCGGGCAGAAAGAGACCGGCCAGAATGAGCACGACGCCCAAAACGAAGGCGGCTCCCAGCCCGGCCAACACCCAGACGGGCAGCAGTTGCCGATGCAACAATTGGTGGCCCTGATCCTCCAGCTCGCGTTGGCAGCGCGTCATCTGTTCGAGCCGGTCGTCGATCTGCATGTGGCGGCGGAGCTGCGCGATCAAGTTGCCTGCCCGATCGATGGCCGCGGGCAACTCGCGATCTTGCCGCGTGCTCAAGGCCGTGTCGATCTGCTGCGACAGCGCCAGCACGGCGGCGTCGGCCGCCACGGCGGCCTGCTGCGCCTGCGCGAGCCGCTCCTGGCGATGCCGCACGGCCCGGCCGCTCGAGCGCAGCATGGCGAGCGTGCGCGAGGAAAGCGACGGTAGCGCGGTCTTACCGTTCTCGCCTTCCAGGCCCAGCCGCTGGCATTCGGCGTTGATGGACAGGTCGATCTCGGCTATTTCCTTGTCCAACGCGGCGACCTGGCCCTGCAAGGTGTTGATCCACGGCTCTTGCTCCTGCAATGCCTCGATGCGAGGCGCCTGGCGGCGCAGGGCCTCCTGGACCGTCAAGCCCGCGCCCTCACGGCGCAGATCGGCCCGTTGCTGCTGGAGCTCCTCCAGACGGTGCTGGTGCTTTTGCAAACGCGCGTTCAGGGCGTCCAATCGCGGGATGGCGTCGGCGGGCGTGGCCATCTGCGGGCCCAAGGCGGCCAGCTCATCGTCGATGGCCGTCCGCCGAGTCCAGCGCTCGCGCAGGCCGAGAGCCAGATCCACCACCCGGGCCTGATACTCGGCCCGGTTCTTCTCCTCTTCCAGGCGCGTGATTTCGCCGTCGAGTTGATTGCGTTCGGCGGCCAGCCGGCCGTAACGGTGCATCACTTCATCGAGTTCTTCGATCTCCTGGCGAAGTTTTTCCCGATCGGCCAGCAGTTGCACGACCTGGCAGGGGCTGCCACTGCGATCGAGAATGCGGTTGCGCGACGTTTCCAGTTCGCGCATGGTCTCGACCAGCGACACCCGGTCCAGGCCGGCACTGAGGTTGTAAAGCAGGGCGGCCGCCTCCGTGTCGCTCAAGGTGCCCAACTCCTGCATTTCCCTCAGGCCGACGGCGAAAATGTTGTTGAAAATCGTCTCGTCGATGTTCGACAACAAGACCTTGATCATGTGCTCGCCTTGGCGGGTGCCGTCGGCGGCCGTCAAGGTGAGCTGCTCGTGGCCAAGCTGTCCTTCGGCGTCGTCGTGGCGATCGATCTGAAAGCGGCCATTGGGCCCGGCCACTTCGATCCAACCGCCGGGCCGGCCGCCGCGGACGGGCGGAAAATAGCGCCGCCGCTGCGGCGAAAAACCGTAAAGCACGGAACGCACGAAGTGCAGCAGCGTCGTCTTGCCGGCCTCATTCGGCCCGTAGAGGACGTTGATGCCGTCGCTGAGGCGTTCCACCTTCAGCCCGCTCCACACTCCATAACCATCGATTTCCAGAGCAGCAATTTTCATAATTGCACTTCCTCCCCGCTCAGCAGATCGACCCCCAGCCAGGCCGCTTCACGCAACACCGCCTGACGAACCGCCGGCTCGGAAGGCGTGGCTGCCGCGCCCAGTACGCCCGCCAGATGCGTCTCGGCCAGGTAGCATTCCAGTTCCAGCGGGGCGCCGTCGTTCATCTCGAATTGGCGAATCGCGCGGAGGAAATCGCCGCGGATCGTCTCCTGCTCGAACCACTCCGGCGGCAGGCCGGCCAGCGGCTCGACCTCCATCGCCACGCTCCAAGCCGCCGGCGAACCACAACCGTACTCGGCCTGCAAAAGGCCGAGCAATTCGCCGGCCACTTTGCCGCGGCGCAATTGCGCGACCAGCGGCCCGCTGCCGGCGACGGTCCACGTGACCATCAGGTCCAACTTGGGCGTGGTCTCCAGCAGCATGTGCAGGCGCTGCCGCAACAGCGACTCCAGATCGCCGCGCGTGGTGGCTGCCTCGACCACCACCCGCTCGCTCAGCCAGCGAATGGCGTCGGTCGGCACCAGGTGGGTGCGCGATTGCCGCTGCTGGTCCACCTGCACCAGCGTGCAGCCGTGGATGCCGGTCTCGTCGGGTCGCCGTCCTTGGGGGCTGCCGGCGTAGTGGACCATCTGCGGCCCGCTGCTGGGCGTGCTGCGGTCGTGCCGTCCGCCGAGGGCCCAGTAGTCGATGCCGGGCATGGAGAGCGCCGCCGTCTCGACGGTGCCATGGACCGCCGCGACGCAATACAACCCGGACGGGTCCGGATGCAAATCGCCGGCCCGAACCATGCGATTGCCGTCGCGGCCATGCAGCAGCACGCGGGCCAGCGGGGCCCCGTCGCGCTGGTGGACCAGCTCCGCGATCCGGCCGCGGGACGCCACGTGGACATCATCGCTCAGGCGGATGAACGAAGGCCAGATTTCCGGCGGATCGACCTGTCCGCTGGCCCAGTACACGGGGATGTGCCGTTGCGAAAGCCGGGCGAACTGCTCGCTGAGGAACAGCGGCCCGCGCGGGCCGGTATGCGGCGCGTGCAGGACATCGCCGGAGAGGACGAGGAATTCGGCCTCCTCGGCCAGGACCGTATCGAAGACCCGCTGGGCGGCAGTGTAGGCCGCGTCGATCCACTGTTCTTGCAGGTGTTCGGGAACTTCGGTCGCGCCCTGCAGCGGCATTTCCAGATGGAAATCGCTAGCATGAACGAAGCGAAAAGGCCGGTGCGACATGACGCCTCCGTGCGGCGATGTAAAGGTACTTCAACTTCCCCCACGAAGTGTAGCCTGCTTTGCGAAATAATGCTACGGCAACCATTGCTGTCGCATGGAAGGATGGAAAGGCTACGCAGGTGGGGCGGATTGCCGCGAAGGGCACCGTCGCCTTAGGTCGTCGCCATTTCATCACGCGGCGTTTCAAAGAGCGGTTTGACGGAAGGCCGGATCAACACGATGATCGTGAAAACGCCCAGCACCGTTCCGAAGGGCATGAACAAGCACTCGATGGCCGCGACCACCAGACAGTACATATAGTGGCTCTTCTGCGAGAGAAACTTCCCCGCAACGAGGATCGCGATCGCGACGCTCCAACCGACAAGAATCATCGCGGTGGCGATTGCGATGAAAAACCATCCCACCATCGCCGGCGGCCCTTCCTGGCCCGGTCCGGCCGGCATGGCCCCGCTCACCAGCGCAATGCCGATCGTCAAGTGGATGCAGGGGAAGCAGGCAAACAGAGCGGCCAGCCCGCCGACGACATAATGGAAGATCGACAACAATCGCAGATGTTCCAGGTCCTGGTTCATGAAGGGACTCCTTTTGGCTTGAGGGCTGTAACTCATCTGGCGTATGCCCTCAGCGTTGCACGGAATGAAGAGATCGCCGCAAGAACCGACAGCGGCAGGGCGATCACGTACATCATGCCACCCCTACCAAACCGCCGCGGTAAAGCGACGGAAAAACGACCATTGGAATCAACAGGACTCCAGCGCAACTTACGAAAAACACCAGTAAGGCACCGAGCGTCCCCACAATGTATTTCAGCGGCGACCCATTGTACTCTACGCAAGGAGGGATTCAAGATGGAATAGTCGCCAGCCCACCCCGGCCATTTTTGCAGGCTACGATGGTCTCATTCCCTCGGCCGCCAGAAGAACTGGATCAACGCCGCTCCGACGGAACCACTGATGCCGATGACCAAGATGACTTCCATGAAAATCCCCCAAAGGCCAAGGGCTATCGTGCTTCCCGCTATCGCGTTGCTTAGAAGGTAAATGATGCCGCACAACGTCCCGCCGGCCCCCCCGGCAACCAAAGTCACCACGACCAAGGAATGGCCGAAGGCAAGGAGTTTCTCGCTGAAAGAAAGGACCGTCCCCTTC
>CAYYBU010000172.1:0-6233 GCA_964469945.1 uncultured Planctomycetaceae bacterium | reverse complement strand
GTACGCTGACCAGGGCTGCCAAGCCGGTGGCGCCTTCGGCCTTGGGGGTCCAATCGATGCGGACCGTCGGCGCCGCGCCGACGAAGGCCAGCACGACCGTCTCGTCCGGGCCGCTCTTCTGCCCCTTGGCGTTGTTTTCCTTGCTGCCATTGTTTTCCGCAGTCGGGACCTCGGTCGCGGCGATCAGCGGATGCAGGTTGACTTTCACGCCTGCCTGCGGAATCCGCACTCGCCAGCGGCTCACCGGCGCCTGCGGGGCCTGAAACGACACGCTGTTCTGGCCCGGCATCTTGCTGATCGCCTTGGCATATTCTAGGGAAAGCTCGATTTGCTCGGGCTGTTTGCCTTTCTTCTCTACCAGCAGCCGATAGTCTTCGCCGGGACCGCCCACGATGCGAGCCGGCTCGCCGCCGAGCGTGGCGGCGGTAATGGCGGCGTCGGAAAGCCGCAAGGGAATCTCGTGCCACCCTTCGGCCAGCAGATCGATTTTTACCGCGGCCTTCACGCGCACTACGTTCTTGGCGACGGTCGCTTCATTGGCGATCTCGGTAATCACGGCGCCCACGGGCGGCCGCGGCTCTGCGCCGGGCCGGCTCTTTTCCTGCGCGGTCCGCCACAAGGCGTCGAACTGCTCGTAGGGGAGGAAGACGCCCCGGCCATGTTTCTCGAAGACCTGGCGCAACTTGTCGTAGGGAATGTAGATGTCCTGCTCGTGTAAGGACTTGTCGGCGTGGCTATTCGGCTGGGCCGTTTCGATCTTCTCCTTCGCAGAGGGGGACGGGTCTGCGCCACGGGTGGAAGTCGATGACGCACTCAGCAGGGCCGAGAGGGCCAACAACGCCGACAACGAGAAGCCAAGCTTCGAAGACATACGGAAGTCCTTTACTAAAGAGTGGCACGGTTCCGCATAAGGACCCCGCACAGAGGGGTGGTGCGTTCCGGCTACACCGGGGCGGGGGCCCTTTCCATATTACTGTGAGACTTTGGAAACGCAAGAGTTTGGACGGCGTCCCGGTCAGAAAAGTTCTCGCGAGGGGCGTCAAAGCCTTGGAGTGCCCAAGGGCTACTTGACGGTCAGCCCAACCCGCGAATTCGGCGAATCGCCCAGGATGCCGAACCGGGCGTCGATGGCCTGTCGCTGCTGCACGGCGGCCGCGGCGGCAAGATCCGTAGGAACGTCGGAAAACAGCGCCGCCAGCGCGACGTGAGGGGCCGGCGGGCCGGCCGGCAAACCCGAATGCCCCCAGGTGAGCCCACCGGAACGAGAAGTGCCCGTGGTGCCACCGGTGGTGGTCGTGGTGGTCGGGCTGGTGGCGACGGCCGTCGTCGTGGTCAAGGGTGTGGAACTGGCCGCGGTGGCACTGAGGCCGTAGACCAGGTGACGGACGATGGCGGTGGCATTGGGTGCGCCCAAGCCCGTGACATCATCATAACCGGCCGTGGCGACGAAGCCGCTGTTGCCGCCCGCGGTGACGTCGTAGGAGTCGCTGCTGGGCAAGGCATAAATGCCGGCCGGGGTGTTTTGCAGCGAACCCAGCCCGGCCAAGGCGCGACCTTGGTCGGCAATGGCGATCAGGGCGGCCCATTGCGGCGCGCCCGCGCTGGTGCCGCCGACACAAACCCAACCGCTTTGACCGCCGGTGGCGACTGAATCGTAGACGGCGAAACCGTCGTTGGGATTGGCATCGTAGGCCACGTCGGGCGTGGCACGGCGGCCGCTGCTCTGCACACCGGTTTGGAAAGCCGGCTCGTGCTCATAGAGGCTGACGCCACCGTTGCTGCCGCTCCAAGCGGTTTCGCTGGCGCGCGCGCTGGTCGAGGTCAGGGCCAGCGATGTGCCGCCGACGGCCACGACGTTGGGCGACACGGCCGGCCACTCTCCGCTTTGACCGGCATCCCCGGTGGCGGCCACGAACGAGACCCCGGCGTGCCCGGTCGGGGTCGTGAAGGAGCTGTCAAAACTGCCTTCACTGGAGAATTCGCTGCTCCCCCAACTCATGGAGACGGTCGTTACGCCGGGCTGCTGGCGGGCGTAGTTGACCGCCGCCAACAGATCGTTCACGTTGCTGGACTGGGCTTCGACCAGGAGGATCTTGGCCCCTGGCGCAACGGCATGAGCCCACTCGACATCCAGGGCAATCTCCATGGACCAACCCGCATCCGTGGTGGGAAGGCCCGCGCCGCCGTTCTGGTTCACGATCGTCAGGCCGGCGGGCGCGACCAGCCCGAACTGCTTGTCGAATGCCTGCAAGTCGCTGCTGATATTGGGGTCGTTGTAGGCGTCGACGATGGCGATCGTCTGACCGCTGCCGTCGCCCGCCGCGGCGCCCTTGGCGGTGCTGAAACTCACCTGGTCGAAACCGTAGGCATGGCGAATCTGCGCCGGCGCGTAACCGTAGGGAACGGCGTTGGTCACCTGCGGCAAAACAGACAACAGCGGATGGGCGGCTAGCGCGGTCAAGGCCGACGCCGACAGCAGCGCCCGCGGTTCCAACTGCTCGAAGGCACAGCATCGCCATTGGCGCGTTCTGGTCGTCAAAGACTGCCGCCATTGCCCGCGCAACATAGCCGTCTTCTTTCCCTCGGGCGGACGTGGTGCCCTAGATCATGCCCGCAATGCTGACGCTGCGGAAAAAGTCCCCAAACTGGCAACTGAGGCGTCAGGTCGTTTCCAGCCAATCGCGATCGCATAGGTGTGTGCTGGCGGGGGCGGAATTTTTCACTACCAACCAGCATCTTATTTGTATCAGCATCGACCGATCTTGTCAAATCTCTCCAATTTTAACCTTATGGGGACCCTGCCGGCAGCATGGGAAGGTCCTTCCAGCGACTCGACTGGTACCGCTGGACCTTGCCTTCCGGGGCGCGGAGAATCAAGGCCGCCGCGTCCGGCGTGTTTTCGATGAGTTGGATCCCCCGTTGCGGTCCCAAGACGCCAACGGCCTTGGTAATTGCGTCGGCCACCATGCCGTTGGGGGCCACGACCGTCACCCGGCAATGATCGGTCAGCGCCATGCCGGTATGCGGATCGACCACGTGCGAGTAGCGTCGGCCGCCGAGTTCCACAAACTGTACGTTGTCGCCGGAGGTCGAGACAGCCACCCGCGACAAGACCAGGTATTGCGACGGCTTCGTGCCGTCCAGGGGCGTCAGACCGATGTGCCAGCCCGCCTGACCGGGCGGCGGATCGCCCAGGCCCAGATCGCCGCCGGCATCGACCAGCGCGCGGGTGATCCCCGCTTTGCGCAGCACGGCCAAGGCCTCATCCACTGCATAGCCTTTGGCGATTCCGCCCAGGTCGAGTTGCATGCCCGCTTTGAGCAACTCGACCGTGTGTCCGGCCGTATCGAGCCGCAGCAATCGATAGCCCACCAGGGCGCGGGCGGCGGCCAATTGCTCGCTGTCGGGCAGTTCCTTCCGCCGTCGCGCGCGGCGCCAAAGATGGACCAGCGGTCCCACGGTCACGTCGAAGGCCCCGTCGCTTTGGGCAGCCTGTTTTTGCGCGTGGACCAACACTTTCCACAAATCTTCGCTAACCCGCACCGGCTTCCCCTCCCCGGCGGTACGGCACAAGCGGCACAATTCGCTCTCGGGGTCATAGTCGCTCATGATCGTATTGAGGGCGTGAATCCGAGCCAGCGCCGCGGACGACTCCCTGCTTGCGGTTTCAGTATCCTTGCCATACAATACGATTTTGATCGGCACGGCCATTTCGACCTGGCTGAACTCGTAGCGCTGCAAGCCAAGTTCGCCGGGCGCAGCGGCTGGCACTGCGACCCCCAATAGCCACGCGACCATCAGCCTTCCCATTGCGGCAGGTCCCTCCCGATTGAGCCCGTGCGCCGGGCCCACTGACTTGGCGTCACCGTGTTCCCGACTGTTGAAAGGTTCTCCCTCATGCTTAGAGTAACCCGCGATCAGTCCGTATGGCAAGTATCTTGGGCGTGGGCGCTCGGCCTGGTGATGGCGGTGTTGCCGGGATGCGAGCCCGCGGGGCCGGCAGGACCGACGACGCCGGGGCCGTATTCCAAGCCGGCGGAGGAAACCCGGAAGCCGGCCGCCGACAAGCCGGCTGCCTCGAAGGCCGCGGCGAAGCCGGCGATGGAAAAGGCATCGACCGCTGCTAAGGGCTACGTGGAAGCAACGCCCACTGCGATGTTGGCCGACCTCAAGGCCGATGAGAAGACGGCCGACGACATGAAGCCCTACACTGAGCCGATCCCGGGTTCGGACGTGAAATTCGACATGGCCCCCATCCCCGGCGGCAAGTTCACCATGGGCAGCCCCAAGGAGGAAAAAGGCCACAATGACGACGAGTGGCATCCGCACGAGGTCTCCATCTCGCCGTTCTGGATGGGCAAGTGCGAGGTCACCTGGGACGAATATGAACTGTGGGGCATGGGGCTGGACACGCAGCGTCGCAAGGTGAAGAATGTCGCGGCGACCGAGCAGGACAAAGCGGCCGATGCGGTGGCCAAGCCCACCAGGCCGTATGCGGACATGACTTTCGGCATGGGCAAAGAGGGTTATCCAGCGGTCTGTATGACGCAGCTTGCCGCCAAGATCTACTGCAAGTGGCTTTCGGCCAAGACGGGCCATTACTATCGCCTGCCAACCGAGGCGGAATGGGAATACGCCTGCCGGGCCGGGACCAAGACCGCCTATTCCTTCGGCGATGATCGCAAGCAATTGGGCGATTACGCCTGGTTCTTCGACAACAGCAAGGAAAAGTACCACAAGGTGGGCACGAAGAAGCCGAATCCCTGGGGCCTCTATGACATGCACGGCAACGTGGCGGAGTGGACGCTGGATCAGTACACGGCCGACGGTTACCGGCGGTTCACCAGTAAGACGACCGACAATCCCCTGGTGCCGGCGACCACGGAGTACGACCGCGTGGTGCGCGGCGGTTCGTGGGACGACGACGCGCAGAAGCTCCGCAGCGCGGCGCGGCAGCACTCCAACAAGGACTGGAAAATGCAGGATCCGCAGATCCCCCAGAGCATTTGGTATCTGACCGACGCCGACTTCGTGGGCTTCCGCGTGGTGCGCCCGTTGCGGACGCCGCCGGCGGACGAGGCCAAGCGATACGACCTGGATGCGGAGCAATTGCAGGAGTTGAAGGACTACAAGGAAGCGCACGCCGGCAAGGAGTAATTGTCGCAAGAATTGTGGCAGGCAAACGCCGTGTGCCTGCTACACTGGAATGCGACGGCATTTCGTTCGCAGGTCGCCAGCCGAAACCAGCAAATCCAATCGCAACCTGACCGAAGGAGAGAGCACGATGAGTAGTGGCAATCGATCTTCGCGGCGTGATTTTTTGGGCCGTTCCGCCCTGGCGGCCGCCGGGGTGACGGTGCTCGGCGGATTGGGCATCGCCCGTTCCGCCCATGCCGCGGGTCTCGACCAGATCAAACTGGCCTTGATCGGCTGTGGCGGCCGCGGCACCGGTGCGGCCAGCGATTGCCTGGGGAGCAATGAGAACGTGAAGATCGTGGCCGTGGCCGATGCCTTCGAGGACTGCGCCAAGCGGGCCGCCGCGCATCTGAACGGCCATTTCAAGGGCAAGGCCGACATCACGCCCGAACGGACCTTCGTCGGTTTCGACGCCTATCAGAAGGCCATCGACAGTGGCGTCGACATGGTCATTCTGGCCACGCCGCCCGGTTTCCGGCCCATGCACTACGAGGCCGCCATCAAGGCCGGCAAGCACGTCTTCATGGAGAAGCCCTGCTGCACCGACGCCCCCGGCTTCAACAAGCTCATGGAGGTCAACAAGCTGGCCGACCAGAAGGGGTTGAAGGTGGGCGTCGGGCTGCAACGTCGCCACGACCGCGGCTACATGGAGGGCGTCAAACGTATCCACGAAGGCTCCCTCGGTGACCTGGTGTTTTTGCAGGTCTACTGGAACGGCGACAGCCCCTGGGTCCGCCCACGGCGGCCGAACCAGACGGAAATGGAGTACCAGATGCGCAACTGGTACTACTTCGTGTGGCTCTGCGGCGACAACATCTGCGAGCAACACGTCCACAACCTGGACGTGGCCAACTGGGTCAAGGGCGGTCATCCGGTGGAGGCCAACGGCATGGGCGGTCGCCAGACGCGCAAGGGCAAGGACAGGGGCCACATTTTCGACCATCACTTCGTCGAGTTCACCTATAAGGAAGAGAAGAAGCCCGACGTCAAGCTCTACAGCCAATGTCGCCAGCAGGCCGGTACGTGGCCGAAAGTAT
>CAYYBU010000171.1:0-6241 GCA_964469945.1 uncultured Planctomycetaceae bacterium | reverse complement strand
GAATTGCTCTTGATCGTGATCCCCCGCTCGCGCTCGATATCCATCGAGTCGAGCAACTGGTTGCGAAACTCGCGCTGCGAGACGCCGCCACAGGCCTGGATCAACCGATCGGCCAGGGTTGATTTCCCGTGGTCAATATGGGCGATGATGCAGAAGTTGCGAATATGGTCCATAAAACGTGTCGAAAAAATTGCTGGCGCTTGGCACGCGGCGATTGACGGGCGAACGGTCAACGACCTCGATCGACGCGCCCCCGCCCCCCCAAATCGCCACAGGGCCCCGCGCGGACAAGCCCTCCGGGGCCCCTCCGAATCCATCAATTCTAATCCATGACGCCGACAAGGGATAGGGATGGGCGTGGATTCGCTCCCCGCCAAGCCGGCTTCGAGTCGGACGGACGAGGCACACAGCGACGGGAATCCCGACGGTAGCGACGTCCACTACAAGAGCGACGACGTCGCCCAGACTGCCAAATTCCTTGGAATGGTCGGCCTGAGCACCAGGGACCATGTCCTGCTGGCCGATAGTAAGGCTCGACACATCCTGAAGAAACGCGAGGAGCACCTCAAAACGCTTAGGACCGGCGAATCAATAAGTGTCGGGTTTGCCAACGTACTCATCACGCTCCGCCGTGATGAAAAGGCATCACGGCGGAGCGTGAAGTCCGTGAAGGACAAAACGCCGTTCTTGGCATTGACGACATCGATCTGGAACCCAACCAGTTGGCCGGGGCATGGGGCAAAAACCTGACGGGCGGCATATCTGCTATGCCTTGCCGAATGGATCAAGACAGGTTTTCGATGATCGCCAACGCCTGGCCCACGGCAATGGGCTCGTCTTCGTCCACGAGGGCCTCCAGCAAAACGCCGTCGGCGGGCGAAGGTAGATCGACGGTGGCTGCCCCGACAAGGACTTCGGCGATCGGCTGTCCGCGAGTGACGAGGCTCCCCGGCGAAACCAGCCAGAGGCTGAGCACGATCGGCTGATCGGCCATTCCCAAGTCGGGCAGGATGAGCTGATGACACGGCATGGAAAATGGGAATGCCTGAAAGGTCAGGCCGCCCTCACCCGGCGACTGAGTCGCTGCCCCTCGCCCGCCTGTCGCTCGCGACAGGCGGGCGAGGGGAGTTGATAAAAAAGGCCGCGGGCGAAACCGCCCGCGGCCGAGGTTCGTGTTATCCGAAAGCAGCTTAGTCGAGGAAACCGACGAGTTCCTGGCTACGGCTGGGCTGTTGCAGCTTGCGGACCGCCTTGGCTTCGATCTGGCGAATGCGCTCGCGGGTCACCTTGAAAATGTGGCCGACCTCTTCCAACGTGTAGCTGTAGCCGTCGCCCAAGCCGTAGCGGAGCTTGATGATCTCGCGCTCGCGGTAGCTGAGGGTCTTCAGCACCTTGGCGATGCGGTTGCGGAGCATGCCTTGGGTGGCGCCGATGGCCGGGCTCTTCACGGCCCCGTCCGGCAACAGATCGCCGAAATGGCTGTCCTCGCTGTTGCCCACGGGCCGATCCAGGCTGATCGGATAGCGGCTCATGGCCAGCACGCGGCGCGTCTCGTCGATGCAGGTTTCGCTGGCGCGGGCGGTCTCCTCGATGGTGGGCTCGCGGCCCAGCTTCTGCAGCAGCTTCCGCGACACGCTCCGCACCCGCGACATGGTCTCGACCATGTGGACGGGAATGCGGATGGTGCGGCTCTGGTCGGCCACGGCGCGGGTAATGGCCTGGCGGATCCACCAGGTGGCGTAAGTACAGAACTTGAAGCCGCGACGGTACTCGAACTTGTCCACCGCCCGCATCAGGCCGGCGTTGCCCTCCTGGATGAGGTCCAGGAAGCTGAGGCCGCGGTTGCGATACTTCTTGGCGATGGAGACCACCAGCCGCAGGTTGCCTTCGGAGAGGCCGCGTTTGGCCTCCTGGTACTGGGCGTAGATGGCCTTCAGGTAACGGACGCGGTTGCGCAGGCTGGTGGGCGATTCCTGCGTGATGCGAAGGATATTGCGATACTCGGTCACCCAGGGTTCGCGCTGGTGTGGGCGGCCCTTGGCGCGGCGGTGCTCGTCGATGCGGCTTTTCAACTCGTCGACGCGGCGGCTGAACTCGTCGAGCGTCTTGATCATGGGCTCGATGCGCTGCGTCCGCAGGCCCAGTTCCTCGACCAGGCGGACGGCGCGGCGGCGGCGGCGGCCCAGGCGGCGCCAGGCGGCCCGGCGCTGCGCGGCCGGACGCGAGCGGCCAGTGGCCAGATTGAAGTCGTGCTGGTTCCGCTTCAAGAGCGTCTCCAGCGTCCGCAGGTTGGTGGGCAAGCGACCGAGGATCTGGTACTTCTCCAACTGGTCGGTCACGGAGACCTGCACGGTGCGATCGAAGGGCAGGTCGCCCTCATGGACGCGGCGCAGAACCTTGAAGGCCGTCTGCATCACATAGTCGCATTCCAAAACCTTGCGGCGGAATTGGGCGCGGGTGATCTCGATCTGCCGGGCCAGCGTGACTTCCTCCTGCCGGGTAAGCAAGGGAATCTCGCCCATCTGCGTCAGATACATGCGGACCGGATCGTCCGACCAGGACTCGTCCTCTTCCACGCCTTCCAGCAAGCCGTCGACATTGACATCCAAGTCCAGCTCCAAGTCGGCGCTGAGGTCCGGAACGTCTCGCACCAGGTCCTCGTCGTCGGTATCGTCGAAATCGATGACCGTATCGTCGGCCAACTCTTCGATCGCATCCTCCGCACGGGACGCCGAGTCATCGTCCAGTTCGTCCAACAATGCGTCGTACAAAGCAGTCCTCCTCCAATCAATCCAGTAGTGCCAAGCGCGCTAACGCCTTCCTAATTTCACATTATGCCACATCCGTTGGCAGAAAGCCACGAAATTCTACCACCCAATTTTCACCGCGTCGCCGTTGTCCCTTATTTGGTAAGGGATTCCGTCTACGGTGACCGTGCGAGTGAGCCCGCAAAATAATGCCTTCCGCGACAGCGGCGGCAGGCGACCCTGCCGCGCCGGCGAGCCTAGAGTGTCCCCCCGGTAAATGTCCGCTCGCTCGTAAAGTTCAAGAAGTGTACTCGCACCGCATCGCCAATCCACCCAAGGTATTCCATTCTAGTTGCCGGCCTTGACTAGTCCAGTCCCCGTCGCGGCAACCCGGGGAAATCCGTAGGGGAATCGCTGGCAACACGCCTTTTCTGGGGAAAACGACGTAGTTTGGGCAATCCAGCGAAAGACATCCCCTCTTTATGGTCTGGTTAGATAGTGGGGAATCGCCGGCCCCGAAGCGTAAATTTCGTCCTGCCAACGGTAGTGTCCAACTCGTCAAGCAGGCCGCCAGCGAGTACACTGAACCGTAGGCGAATGCGACACTGCCCGGTGAAGCCCCCGGCCGTGCCGCCCGTCGCGTCGTTTTGGGGTCGTTGGCAATCTTCCCGGGGTCATCGCTTGAAAACTGTCTATTGGTTGCCTTGCTCCTGCGGTAAGCCGATCGCGGTCGAGCCCCGCCAGGCGGGACAGTCCGTCACCTGCGTCTGCGGCAAAGCGGCCACGGTTCCCAACCTCCTGCAACTGGCCCAACTCGAGCGCTGCCCGGACATCCAGGAGGTCGACCGGGAGCAGGCCGGCGCCGAGACGTCCGTGACCGCGTGGGGATTGTCGCAGCGGTTGTGGCTCGCCGGGGCCGTGTTCCTGGTGCTCGTCGTGGCGGGGGCCATCTACGGACTATGTACGCCGCCGATCTCCCCCGCGGCGACGCTGACGCCTGAAGCGATCCGTCGGTTCCATCAGTACGTCCAGCAAGAGCCGATGGCTCGGACCCTGGAGCGCTGGCACGATCTCAGGCAAACGGGACTAGAGCGGGGCCTCACGAAGCAGGACGACGCCTACCAGCAAGCCCTGGCACGCTATTTTCTCTGGTGGGGCGTGTTGGCCGTCTTTGGCCTGCTGGGTGGCGGCCTGGTCGCGGCCGGCATCCATACCCGGCCCGCAAAAGGCTGACTTCGAGATCATCACCAGGCCCGGTAGCACCCCCGCGGGACCTTGTTTCCGCACACCGGCTTGGGTATATTGATATATTCTATATTATCCGCTCTTTTGGTGTTGGTATCGATCCATTTTCCGCCTGCGGTTCGCGCGAATTGAAGAGACTTTATGAAAGCTGCTTACATTGAAAAAGTCGGGCCGCCGGAAAACATCCGGTTCGGCGATTTCCCCAAGCCAAAACCGGCGGATGGCCAAGTCCTCGTGCGAGTGAAAGCCGTGGCGGTCAACCCCATCGACACGTACGTGCGGGCGGGTACGGTGCCCATGGATCTGCCGTTGCCGTTCATCGTTGGCTGCGACTTGGCTGGCGTGGTCGAGGCGGTGGGCTCCAAGGTCACGCGGCTGAAAGTGGGTGACCGCGTCTGGGGGAGCAACCAGGGTCTGTTGGGACGCCAGGGGACGTTCGCCGAACTGGTGGCCGTCGAAGAACGTTGGTTGTATCCCATCCCCGAGGATGTCTCCGAGCAGGACGCCGCCGCCGTGGCCCTGACGGGTCTGACGGCCCACTTGGGCTTGTTTCGCGACGGTCACCTGAAGGTCGGGGAAAGCGTGTTCGTCCACGGCGGCGCCGGCGGCGTCGCCTCGTGCGTCGTGCAGATGGCCCGGGCCATCGGCGCCCGCGTGATCACCACGGCGGGCAGTGAAGAGAAGTTGCAGCTCTGCCGCCGCCTGGGCGCCAACGTGGTCGTCAACTACAAGACCGGCGACGTCGAGGCGGCCCTTGCCAAGTTCGGCCCTATCGACTTGTGGTGGGAAAACCTTCAGGAGCCGAACCTGGAACGGGCGGTCTCACACCTGGCCATGCGGGGCCGCGTTATTCTCATTGCCGGACGCAAGGCCCGGCCCGTGTTCCCCGTGGGCGCCTTTTACGTCAAGGACGCCGCCATGCACGGTTTCGCCATGTTCAATGCGCCCCCGGAAGAGCAGCGCAAGAGCGCCGCGGAGATCAATCGCTGGTTGGCCAAAGGCAAGCTGCGGCCGGTGATTGGCCGCGTGATGGCACTCTCCGAAGCGGCCGCGGCCCATCGTTTGCAGGAAGAGAAGACCTTGCATGGCAAGGGCGCCCTGATGGGCAAAATCCTGCTGGAGCCGTGATCGCTCTTAGAATCGGTTGCTGGTAGCCGGTTGCGAATAGCCGGTCGGCGCCACCGTGCCGGCAGCACTGCTGTCTTGGCCATACCCCGGATAGCTCGACGGCGAGGCGGCGTTGGTGCGCGACGCTAAGGGAGCCACACTGGCCGTGCTACCCGGCAGGTAGGGCTGGTCGCTGGAACCGCTGGCCGGCGAAGTATAGCTGGCCGGCGAAGTGTACGAACTGGCTGGCGACCGGTAGGCACTGGTGCCGGCAGGCGCGTAATTGTTCTGACCTGGCGTATAGGCCGACTGCCCTGGCGTGTAGCTGGTTGCGCCGGGCGTATAGCCGGTGCTACCCGTGGCCGGGCTGGAGGCGCCGCTGCCAAAACCGGCCGGCGTCGGCGCCGTGCTGCTGCCCGAGGTCGGGCTGCCCAGCGCGGAACCGCCAGGATAAGACGAGTTGCTGCCCGTAGCGGCTGGCGTCGTACCACTGCCGTACGATGGAGTTGACGTGCCGCTACCGTACGATGGCGCGGACGTGCCACTGCCCAAGGACGAACTGGAGCCGCTGCCATAGCGAGTATCCGTGGCCGCACTGCCCGCACTGTAGCTTGTATCGGCCGCCGAGGCGCTTCGCACTGGATTCGTGGTGGCGCCCATGCTTCCGCCGGTTCCATAACTGCCGGTTCCGCTGGCGCCGTAGCTGCCTCCGCTGGGCGCTACGGATGAACCGTTAGACGCGCCGTAAGAAGGCGTACTGCTGCCGCCATACGACGCCGGGGACGATGAATACGCCGGGGTCGCAGCGCCATAAGACGGGCTGCTGGCCGTGCCATAAGCGGGCCGTGAGGCCGTCAATGCGGAGGTGCCGGCCGCACCGCCCGAGTAGGAGCCAGGTTGCGCGGCCGAGTACGACGGAGCGCCGGCCGCACCACTCGACGCCGTGCCATTGGTCGGAGTCCCATAACTCACCGGCGACACGGCGGAACTCGACGGGTAAGGGCTTGTCGGTGATGCGCCATATGCGCCCGACGGGGCGGCGCCATACTGACTCGGTGGCGTCGTCGGATAGGTGCTGGAGGCAGTGGCCGGATAGGAATATTGCGCTGCGCCGGCGTAGCTGCCGGGAGCCGCGGAACCCA
>CAYYBU010000170.1:0-6250 GCA_964469945.1 uncultured Planctomycetaceae bacterium | reverse complement strand
CGGGCGGTCGCCATGCTGGCGATATTCCAACAGGAGCTTTTCGTCGCTCCAGGTCACCCGCGGATTCGTTTCGGCCGCTGCCGGCCGCTTCTGTTCAATTATGCCGTTCATTTTTGATACGCATCCATGAGCAGGAAGGTTCGGCCCGAAGCAAAAAGCGTTCGGGCAAGCCGCTGTTCTACGAGCTGGGAACTTTCCCGATCCGTTTATTCTACTGGATTTCGAGGCGTTTGTCGTCCAGCAGGCTTTCCGGCAGAGGAAAAATCGTGCCCGGCTCATTCAGCTCGACTGGTTTCCCAGCAAAGCAAGTGGCGTGCCCATTGGCCGGGCGATTCTTGCGGCCCCGCCACTGAACATTTGTCTATAGTCGCAAGTCTTTCTATTGCATCGACTTAGGCGGCCGTGACGAGAATGCCGATTAATGTGCCGAACCCAGGGGGGGGCCAGCTTGAAAATGAAATTTTTGCTTTCCCTTACACAAGCGACCCGCGGAATGCGTACCCGAGACAGTGCGAAAAGGCACAAAGCTGCCACAATGGCAGAGTTTCTTGGGGGACTGTCCCCTTCGGTCGCACGATTGACTGGACTTTTGCAAATTGCTGTGAGGGCTCAGCAAATGGTCCCCCTCTCCCTTCGGGAGAGGGCAGGGGTGAGGGGATGCTAGAGAAGGCGGGCAGCATTGGAAGGCAACTCCCGCCCCGCCCCCCTCACCCTAACCCTCTCCCGGAGGGAGAGGGGACCTCGCATCGGCATTTTGCAAGAGCCCAGGATTAACACAGAAGACCGTACAGTCCCTTTCTTGGCGTCTTGGGTGCGCCAGGCATGTGGATACAGCCTTATTTCCCGGCAGGCTCGAACAGCGCCTTCATACAAATCTGCGACCAGGTCTCGAAGCCGCTCATGTCGGCCAGGATGTCGGCGACAGGGCGGAAGCCGCACTGCGTGATTTCCGCCTCGCGCGGACGGACCGCCGTGCGTTCGACATCGAAGATATGGACCACTCCCAAGTGGACGCGCCCCACTTCGCTCTGGTCGTCGTTGATCAGACCGACACAAGCCGACGTGTAGGGTGTGTCGATGGCCACTTCTTCGTCGATTTCGCGCCGCATGCCTTCTTCGTAGGGATGGCCGCCGTCGGCCGCGTCGATCGCCGAGATATGGCCGCCGATGCCCACGCTGTGCTTGCGGTGCAGGCGGCCCTCGCCCATCCCGACACCCCGCGTGTACTGCAAGACGGTCTGATGCCCCTGAGGGTCGGCATGGCGAAAGATCACGTAGGGAATCAATTGCTTGAAATTCGGGTCCTGCTCCACTTCGCAGCGCGGACGGTAGCTGATGTGTCGCGGGCTGAACAGTTCGTCCAGGTAGCGGCCGACCTCGCGGCAAAAGCCCTGAAAATAGCCAAGCTGGCGAAACAACTCCGCCGGCACGACCAATACCCGTTCACTCTGAACTTCGCTCACGCCTCGGTCCTTTCGTTATATCTCACTGTAGTGCAGGCGCGATCGCCTGCATCTTCCGGGCAGGCGCTCGCGTCTGCACCACAACAGGCATATTACAAAATCAGCATCGCGTCGCCGTAACTATAAAAATGGTACTGCTCTCGGATGGCCTCTTCATAGGCGCGGCGAATCAACTCGTCGCCGCCAAAGGTCCGCACCAAGACCAACAACGTCGTGCGGGGCAGATGAAAATTCGTCAACAAGGCATCGATCGCATGGAACCGGTACGGAGGGCGAATGAACAGATCCGTATCGCCGGTAAACGGCTTCAACTGGCCGTCCGCGGCCGCCGTTTCCAAAAGTCGCACCGACGTGGTCCCCACGGCCACCACACGACCGCCGCGCTGCCGGCAAGCCAGGATCCGCTCGACCGTTTCCGCCGCGATCGTGCCCCATTCCGCATCCAGCTTGTGCTCGGCCAAGCACTCGCCGACGATGGGTCGAAACGTGCCCGGCCCCACATGCAACGTCAAGCGGCAGAGCACCACCCCCTGCGTTTGCAGCCGCTCCAACAAGGCCTCGGTAAAATGCAACCCGGCCGTCGGCGCCGCCACCGCCCCCGGTTGCCGGGCGTAAACCGTCTGATAGTGCTGGCGATCGGATTCGACCATCTCGCCCTTGCGGATGTAGGGCGGCAACGGGATACGGCCGATCCGCTCCAGCAACGCGAGCCACGCTTCCCGCGACTCCGGCCGCGCGATCCAACTGCCGTCCGGCTGCTTGGCCGCCAGCCGCAGCCGAATGTCGTCCTGGCCGGCCGCGTTGAGCAGCACGATCTCTTCGTCGGGCAGCAACTTGCCCCGGGCCTTGCACAACAACCGCCAAAGTCCCTCGGCCGTGGACTGCAAGAAAAGCCCCTCCCAGTGCCCGCCCGTGCGCACGCGCCGCCCTACCAGCCGGGCCGGAATCACCCGCGTCTCGTTCAGAACCAGGCAGTCACCCGACCGCAGCAACTCGGGCAAATCGCGGATATGATAATGTGCAAGGCTCTGGGCAGCCCGATCCACGACCAGCATCCGCGCGTCGGCGCGCGAGACCGGCGGCTCCTGGGCAATCAGGTGCCGCGGTAATTCATAATCATATTGAGCCAATTCGCCCATGCGTCGGTAGTATACTCGATCGAGGAAATGAACTTTTGCTTACGGACACGAATGAGTATAAGCCGCGATTCGTGTAATTCCAAGGTAGTAGGTACACGCCATGTGCCGTAACCAGCGAACGGCACACGGCGTGTGCCTGCTACAAATCGCATGAAGCCAGTTGATATCGCCCTGATCATTACCGACTTGGAACCGGGCGGCGCCGAACGCTGCCTCGTGGAACTAGCCACTCGCCTGGACCCCCAACGGTTCCGACCGGTCGTCTACTGCCTGGGCCCATCGCCCCAGGCCGGCAAGGACTCCTGTCTGCAAGCCCTGGAAGCGGCACGCATCGCGGTCCATTGTTTGCATGCACGGAACAATTGGCAATTCTTCCCGGTCGTACGTCGTTTGCAACGTCTCTTGAAGGCACAGAACCCTCAGCTTGTGCAAACCTTCTTGTTTCACGCCAATATCGCGGGCCGGATTGCCGCCCGCTGGGCCGGGACGCCACGGGTCGTTTCCGGCATCCGCGTCGCCCAGCACCGCGGGCGTTGGCGCCTTTGGCTGGATCGCCTTACGGATCGGTTGGTCGATCGGCACGTGTGCGTCAGCCAAGCCGTGGCTCAATTCTCCACCCAGCAGGCCCGGCTATCGGCCGAGAAACTAGTCGTGATCCCCAACGGAGTGGACCTGACGCGATTTCCCGCCCCCACCCCAGCCGACCTGACACAACTGGGCATCGCGCCAGGGCAAAGGGTCGTTGTTTACGTCGGGCGACTCGATCGGCAAAAGGGCCTCGACTGGCTGCTCGACACGGCCGCCTGCTGGATGCCAGAACTCCCGGACTGCGACCTGCTATTAGCCGGCGACGGTCCCGAACGGCCACGTCTCGAGGGGCTCGTATCCGGCACACTCCGTGTGCCGTTGGCTGGCAGCACACGGCGTGTGCCGGATACAAGTCGAATCCATTTCGCCGGTTGGCGACCGGACATTGCGGAAATCCTGGCCGCCAGCCGACTGCTCGTCCTACCATCGGCCTGGGAAGGGATGCCCAATGCGGTATTGGAGGCTATGGCCAGCCGCCTGCCCGTGCTGGCTGCCGATGTGGAGGGAGTGCGGGAATTACTGGGGGCCGCCGCCGCCGAGCAAACGGTGTGTCACCGCGATACGCGGGCCTTCGTGGCCAAACTGGCGCGGCTTCTCCAGGATGGCGATAGGGCGGCCGAAATCGGTTTGCAGAATCGCCGCCGGGCCGAGCAATGCTTCACGCTCCAGGCGATGGTCGCCGCCTACGAAACCCTCTGGGAGTCGCTGTTGGCAGACCGTCGTTGAAGGCGAGAAATCTTTTTCCGCCACTTACGACGCCGCCTCTCGTTGGAAGTTCTGTACTGGTTGGAAGCTAGGACGACCGCCGAAGTCGGAGCGGCCCGCAGCGTGTGAAAAACCGACTTGACCCGGGAAGGAAAGTGGATATTCTTGGTGTCTTGTGGGACCGAGTGGGGAGCTGTGGGGATTCCTCGAAAAATGGGAACTGGCTCCGTGGCTCAAGCCGGTGTGGCATAACCAGAAACGTTGCCGCTACGGTGCCTGTCCCCTTTTTCCGCAGGCGTTGCCCTGGGCCCCGGCGAAACACCAGCGGCCTGGGGCTCGTAAGAAAAGAAGTTGAGCCTCATGCTCCTGACGGGAAATTTCACACGCTCGCTGGACGAGAAGTTGCGTTTGGCCATCCCCAAGCGGCTCCGCGACGCCCTGGAATGTCCGCCGGGAGGAGGACTGTTCGTCGCCCCGGGGACGGACACCTCGTTGGCCATTTATTCGGAAGGGGCTTTTGCACGACTGGCGGAGCGGCTCGCCCATGTTTCCCCCACCCGGCAAGACGTGCGGGCCTTTACGCGACTTTTTTATGCTCAAGCACAACGGGTGGAGTTGGACAGCCAGGGCCGCGTGCGGATCCCGCCCGAGCTGGCCCGGTTGGCCAGCCTGGAAAAAGATGTCGTTCTGTTGGGGGTTCAAGATCACTTGGAACTTTGGGCCGCCGCGCGCTGGCGGACTTACGTGGCCGAGAAACAGGCTCATTACGACCAAATCGCCGAGACCGCTTTCGGTCCCGACCAGACTTCATAGTAAGGAGAGTCCGTCCGTTCGCCACGCGTAAGAACGGGTCATGCCGGCCAATGGCCACCGGTCGGTATCACTTCTTGCCGCCACTGCCGTGCGGCAAGTTCTTACGGGTATGGGAGTAGGGAGACTACCCGGCCGCGAGCCGCGGGAATCTCGTCGCCTTCGCCGATGAGGCACCCGCAAACACCCACCTCGATCGACGCACGGAAGCGCCGGAGGTGGGTGTTTTTTTCCGACTTCCCTCGCCCGCCCCGGGGGGAGAGGAGGCGACGGGCGGATGGCGTCTTCGTACTCCCCTCGCCCGCCGTGCGGGAGAGGGGCCGGGGGTGAGGGCGCCCGGCGATCACTTTCAGTGATCGGACTCCAGATCGCAGATGGGCGGCACTGACGTTCTGCCCGTGTGCGGGGTGACATATTCCCCGCGTGCAGGAGCCGAAGATGTTCGCTGATAGCTGAAAACTGATCGCTGCCGGCCAATAGCTGTCGGCGGCAACGCCAAGTAGAATATGCTTATGGCCGAGTCCTCGACAATCCACGTGCCCGTTCTGCTGGACCAGATTCTCCACTGGCTCGCCCCCCGCGAGGGAGCTATCCTCGTGGACGGCACCTTGGGCGGCGGCGGTCACACCCGGGCGCTCGCGGAGCGCGTGGGACCGGGGGGCTTGGTGATCGCGTTAGACCGCGACCCGGCTGCCATTGCCGCCGCCAAGCGGGAGCTTTCCCGGTTGTCGGTCAAAGCGATCCAGGCCAATTTTTGCGACCTGCCGGAAGTGCTCCGAGACCTGGACATCCCGCACGTCGATGGCATCGTCTTGGACCTGGGGTTATCCAGCGATCAACTGGCCGACAGCGAGCGCGGCTTCAGTTTCTCCTCGACCGGTCCGCTGGACCTGCGGTTCGATCCCATGCGCGGCGAGCCCGCCAGACGCCTGATCAACCGCCTCAGCGCCGAGCACCTGGCCGATCTGATCTACCATTTCGGCGAAGAGCGCTACAGCCGCCGGGTAGCGAGGGCGATCGTCGAGCGTCGCCGCGAGAACCCGATCGAGACGGCAGCCGAGCTGGCCGAACTGGTTCGCCGCTGCGTGCCGCGTTCGCGGGTGGAACGCATCGACCCGGCGACGCGGACCTTTCAGGCCCTCCGCATCGCGGTCAACGACGAGCTAAAATCGCTGGAAATCGCCTTGCGGCGGCTGCCCGACTGCCTGTGTGCCGCAGCGCGACTCGCGGTGATCAGTTTCCATTCCCTGGAGGATCGCCGGGTGAAAGAGGCTTTTCGCGGCGATGCGCGGCTGCAAGTGCTCACCAGGAAGCCCCTCGGCGCCGACGCCGCCGAGGTTGATCGCAATCCCCGCTCGCGCAGCGCGAAGCTGCGGGTCGCCGAGCGCGTGGAATCATAGGGTCCTATGCCCGGGAACGTAGACTCCCCTCGCCCGTACACGGGAGAGGGGCAGGGGGTGAGGGCGTTTTGGCCTTTGGGCTCCGTAACTCCGTACCCGCGTAGGTTAGACACCCCGTGCCTGACGGACCTTGTGAGCCGATCGT
>CAYYBU010000169.1:0-6252 GCA_964469945.1 uncultured Planctomycetaceae bacterium | reverse complement strand
CGGCGCCGCCGGCTTCTCTTCCAGCGAGATGCCTTTCCCTTCGCCATCCAGCTCGATCACGCCGTAACGTTGCGGATCCTTGACCGGGTAGGCGAAGACGGTGGCGCCGGCCGGCCGCCGCGCCACGCGCTCCAGCTTCTCTTGAAAACCCTGGCCATAAAAGATGTTGTCGCCCAGAATGAGGGCCACGCGATCCGCGCCGACGAACTCGCGGCCGATGAGAAATGCCTGGGCCAATCCTTTGGGCTCGGGCTGGACGGCATACGTCAGCGAAATTCCCAACGTGTGCCCGTCGCCCAGCAGGCGTTGGAAGTTGCCGATGTCCTGCGGCGTCGAAATCAGCAGGATGTCGCGGATCCCCGCCAGCATCAGCACCGACAGCGGATAGTAGACCATCGGCTTGTCGTAGATCGGCAACAGTTGTTTGCTGACGGCCCGGGTGATCGGGTGCAGTCGCGTGCCCGAACCGCCGGCGAGCACGATTCCCTTGCGCGTGCTGGTCATGGATGGAATTCCTTTAATCTCCCCTCGCCCGCCCGGCGGGAGTGGGGCCGGGGGTGAGGGCGGTCTGGTATTGAAACGTTCCGGCACACAACGTGTGCCGGAGACATGCTATTTCTCGATCACGCCCAAACGCTCGCGCTGATAAGCCCCGCTGCAAACGCGCTCGACCCAGCGGGGATGCTCCAGATACCACGCCACCGTGCGGTGCAAGCCCGCGGCGAAGTCGTGCTGCGGCCGCCAGCCCAGCGCCTGCTGGATCTTCGAGGCGTCGATGGCATAACGCCGGTCATGGCCGGGGCGATCCTTGACGAACGCGATCAGGCTGGAACAAGGGGCATGAGGCAGCCCGGGGCGCAACTGGTCAACCGTCCGGCAGATGGCCCGCACGACGTCGAGATTCGTTTGTTCGCAATTGCCGCCGATGTTGTAAGTCTGACCCGGCAGGCCGCGGTTCAGCACGCATTGCAGCGCCCGGCAATGATCTTCCACGAAGAGCCAGTCGCGGACGTTCCGGCCGTCGCCGTAAACCGGCAGCGGCTTGCCCTCCAGGGCGTTGAGAATCATCAGCGGCAACAGCTTTTCCGGAAACTGGCAGGGTCCGTAGTTGTTCGAGCAATTGGTTACCAGCACGGGCAGCCCGTAGGTGCGATGATAGGCGCGGGCGAAGTGGTCGGCCGCTGCCTTCGACGCCGAGTAGGGCGAGCTGGGATCATAGGGGCTCGATTCGACGAAACGTCCGTCCGGCCCCAGCGAACCGTACACTTCGTCGGTCGAGACGTGCAGAAAGCGGAACTGCTCGCGGCGCTCCGCGGGCAGTTGCTTCCAGTACAAGCGGGCGGCGTCCAACAATTGGAATGTCCCCAGCACGTTGGTGCGGACGAACTCCGCCGGGCCGTCGATGGAGCGGTCCACGTGCGATTCCGCGGCGAAATGCACGATGGCCGTCGGCTCGTGCGCGGCAATCACCTGCTCGACCGGCGCGCGGTCGGCGATGTCGCCTTGCACGAAGACGTGGGCCGGATTCGCCCACACCGCTTCCAGCGAATCGAGATTGCCCGCATAGGTGAGCTTGTCCAGATTGACGATCCGGGCGCTCTGTTCGGCGATGCACTGTCGCACGAAGCAACTGCCGATGAAGCCGGCCCCGCCGGTGACGAGAATCGTTCGCATGGAGGCCTCTTGGGACCGGCGATGGAACAAGTGTCGAGGTTTCAATGTATCCGGCACACGCCGTGTGCCGCCGGCCAACGGCACACGGCGTGTGCCGATACATCGATTTGCCGGTGCCTATGGTTTCAGTATAACCCACCGCACCAACTGGTTCAACAACAGCTTGCCGTCCCAGGGAGACTCGTAGTTGTTCATCAGCCCGGGCCGCACGCAGCGCGCCACGCCGGCGGCCGTGGCGGCCGTGGCGAAGTCCAGCGCGTCCTGACGCTCGGCAAAGGCAATGCCCACCGTCTGTATCTTCGGCCCCAACAGCGGCAGGATGTCTTGCCAGGCGGCCACTTCGGTCAAGAAAATGGTGCGCGACTGCACGGCCTCCTTGAGCGAAACCTGGCGGTCCATGCAGACCGTCCAGTTGGCTTCGCCGCCCGAGGCGCTGACGTCGCGCGACTCGTCCATGGCCCACTCGGCGCGGACCGTCGCGATGCGCGCCGTGGTGTAGGCGTCCAGGCCGGCTTTCGGCGGCAGTTTCGCCAGGTGCCGGGCGAACAGATCGCCGACCTCGGCGAGCGAATAGCGGCTGTTGTGCTCGAAGAAGATCGTTTGCGGGGCCGAGCAGGCGCGCTGGTCGAAGACGGCCACGTCGCGCACGAACCCCGCCAGGGCCGCTTCCAGCGCCTCGCCGCCCGCCTCCAGCCGCTTGCGGCCCAGCAGGCCGATCGAGTACTTGGGGCCGAACACCACGTCCACGCAGTGTTCCTGGTGCGGCAGCGCCGTGATGGCGCGGATGGCTTCATGCCCGCCCCAGACCACCCGGGCGTCGGCGGCCAGCGACATCTGCTCGTTGAGCGGCTGTTGCCGATAATCGAACCAGACGATCGCCGCGGCCTCGAGCAACTCGGCGCCGCGGAAACCCTCCGCTTCGGACTCGGCGAGCACGCTTAACAGACAATCCATGCCGCCCGCGTCCGCCGTTGCCAATTTGACCAGGCACACATTCTTGGCCAGCAAGGCGGGAACCAAGGAGAACATCGGCAACGTGGGCACGTTGCCGGCCATCCACATGGCCACCAACCCCTGCGGCTTCGCCGCCAGCAGGCTTTGCTCCAGCGGCAGGAAACCATCCAGGTAGCCGGGGTTGCCGCAAAGGTTCAACGCCAGCAGCTTCTGCAAGTTGCCGCGCCGCAGCCAGGCCGAGAGAAACATCGTTCCTTCCAGCGACCGCGTGCGATCGTCGCGGAGCAAGCGGCCGGAAAAATCCTCCAAAAGCGCCAAGAGCGTGGCGACGGGAATGTGCCCAAGCCAATCGCGGCGCCCTTGGATCGCCTCGATCAGCGGCGTCAAGCCGCCGCCGGCCGGGGCCACGCCTTGCGGAGTCACGTGCAACACGCTCATCGCAGTTCCCTCATCTGGGCAAAGATGTCGCCGCAGCCCCGCAACTCGGCCCGTTCGATGCGGGCGACGAACCGCAGGTAGCTCCCCTTGCGGCCGCATGGGCAATCGTCGACGCCCAGTAGCACGCCCTGGTCATCGCTCAGCAGGGCCTGGCCCGGATAGCTGGTCGGCAGCACGCTGAGCAGTTCGATAATGCCCGGCTCGCCGATCGCGGCCGGCGCCAGTGTGTAGGGGCGGCGGATGAGGACGTCGGCGAAAGCCGGGGCGTGTTTGTGGCCGGCCGCGCAGTCGACCAGCACGGTTCCCACTTGTTCCACCATGCCGTAAAAGTCGAGAACCTGCTCCGGCGGGCAACCGAGCACCACGCCCACACGCTGAGAAAAGTCCTCTTTCGATAACGCCTGGGCCGCCAGTTGTTTCCAGCCGCCGGAGTGCAGTAGCGTCGCCTGCGGAAGCCGGAAACGATGGCCGCGGCGTTCCGCCTCGAGCACGAAACGCGACCAGACGATGAAGGTGAAACCGAACAGCAAGACGGCTTCCTCTCCGTGCCGATCGACGAAGTCCGCCACGCGCTCCCAGTCGGCGTGCAGTTCTCCCGAGGGCATCTGCCGCATGGCGAAAACCGTCTCCGAGGCGAAATTGGCGATGCCGCGAATGGCTGCGCCCCGGGCGGTCAACTGCTCGCCCGCTGCCACCGACTCGGCCGCGTCGAGCACCAGCAGCGGGCGGCGCCGGCCGCCGATGTGCTCCTTGAGGATCGAAGCCAGGGCCCGCGCTTGCCGAAAGGCAGTGGACTTGTCGATCGCGATGCGGCTCGGCTGTTGGCCCGAGGTCGTCGAGGAGTGCAATTCACGGACGATCTTTTCCGGCGGCACGGCCGACAACAGCATTCGTTTGAACATCGCCACCGGCAGCGGCGGAATATCGGCCAGCGTTTGCCATTGGCCCGGGTCGCCGCCGAAATGGGCAAGAAAGCGGCCATACGGCGCACAGCGGGCGGCGATTTCCGGACAAAGCGCGCGTAGGATCGCCGTCAACTGCGCGTCCTTCTCCGCTTGGGGCAGCGCGTACTGCGGCGCACGGATCAAGGCGTCGATTTGTTGCTCGATGGCAGTGAGGTTCATGGTGCTCCCCTCGCCCGCTTGCGGGAGAGGGGCAGGGGGTGAGGGCGGGCTGGTATCGTTAGGCAAGGCAGGTCAGACGCCTCCTTTGAGTCGCTGCCGGTCCACTTTGCCATGACTGGTCTTGGGCAAGGCCGGGAGAAATTCCACGCACTCCGGAACCTTGTAGTTCGGCAGTCGCCGGAGGCAATGGGCCCGCACCTGCTCGGCCGTCAGGCTGTCCGGCGTCGTCGTGACGACGAAGGCCTTGATCGCTTCGCCCCAGATGTCGTGAGGAAAGCCGATCGCCGCCACTTCGATCACCTGCGGCAATTCGGCAATCACCTCTTCTACTTCCTTGGGGCTGACGCGATTGCCCAGCGCCTTGATGAAATCGCGGCTCCGCTCCACGACGAACAGAAAGCCGTCCCGGTCGACGCGGGCCAGATCGCCGGTGTACAGCTTCCCGTGGCGAAAGAAACGGGCCGTTTCCTCGGCGTCGTTCCAGTAGCCCGGCGTGATGTTGTCGCCGGTGGCCACGATCTCGCCCACCTCGCCGGAGCCCGGCCGCACCGGCGTGCCGTCGGGCTTGAGCACTTCCAGCCGCGTATGGGCGAGCCCCCGGCCGATCGAGCCCAACTTGTCCTCCAGACGCTCCGGCGGCAGATAGCTGAGCCGGGCCGTGCCCTCCGTCTGGCCGTACATGACGAACAGTTTCACGGCCGGAAAGGCCTGCCGCAACTCGCGCAGGAAGGGGTCGGGCAGTTTTCCGCCCGCTTGTTGCAGCCAACGCAGGGCGGGAAACCGGCGGCGGGCAAAATGCGTCTTGCGCAGCAGGATCTGGTAGGTCGCCGGCACGCCCGCCAGGCCGCTGCACTGCTTCTGCTCCAACTCGTCGAGCACCTTCTCGGGAAACAAGAAGCGGTTGTTCAGCACCAGCGAGCCTCCCGCCGCCAGGTGCGTGTGCAGCAGCGAGAGACCGTAACAGTAGGAAAAGGGCAGCACTACCATGACCCGGTCCTGCGCGGCGAGGCTCATGTACGCGATGATGTCGCGCGTGTTGCCGAGGATATTGCCGTGGGTGACCATCACGCCCTTCGGCTCGCCGCTGGAACCGGACGTGAGCAGGATGGCGGCCAGATCGCCGGGTGCCACTGGCTTTGCCAGTACTGACCCCTCGCCGGGTGCCACTGGCTCTGCCAGTGCTGACCCCTGTTCAGGGCTCGCAACTGCTTGCATCGTCGATCCACCCAAAGCACTGGCCGAGCCAGTGGCACTCTCCGGCTGCGCGAACGGCTCGGAACTAGCCAGCAGTCCGGCGCCGAACCGCTCGGCCAGGGGCCGCAACTTGGCCAACAGGCGCGTGGAAACGAGGATCTGTTTCATGCCCGTGGCGGCGATCGCGCCGGCAAGCGTTTTCTCGCTGCCGTCGATGGGCAAGGGGACCGCGCACAGCCCGGCGCACATGGCGCCCAGGTAGGCGGCGACGAAAAAGGGACTGTTTTCGCAGAACAGCCCGACGCGGTCTCCCGGTTCCAACCCTTCGCGGAGCAGGCGGAGCGCGCAGCCGCGCGCCCAAGCGCGAAGCTGATCGTAGGTGAGGACCTGCTGGCCGCTGTAGATCGCCGGCGCGTCGGCCGCGCCGGCGGAGAGCATCCACTGAGCGGCGTTGGTCGTCGCAGTGCTAATCCGCGACCCCCTTGGCCTTGAGGATCGCGAGGATTTTCCCGACGGAGCCCATCTCCATGATGTCGTCGATCTCGAACTGCCGGCCGAACTCCGTTTCAAGCTCGGCCACCAGATTCATGTGTCCGATGGAATCCCAATTGGGAACGTTCTCGGGCGTCGCCTCCGGGGAAAAACCGTCGATATCGCACTGGAAAACCTTGTGAAAGACGTTGGCCACACGATCGACTAACGGCACGGATGTTCTCCCCTGTTCTGACTTGGGATGCCCAAGTCGGCTCGCCCGGCGCCCCCGCGCCACCATGCTAGCATGTTATTTGTTCCGCGTCAATTTCCTCCAAGCGACGCTTCCCCAATATAATGGCGTCAAGACGATGTCCAGCGCAAGCTCCGACGCGGC
>CAYYBU010000168.1:0-6254 GCA_964469945.1 uncultured Planctomycetaceae bacterium | reverse complement strand
CGTTCGGTCACACGCAGATCTACGGAGGCGGCCTCTATATCGCCCGGAACATCAAGTCGGGCGACCCCGCCATTTCCAATGTTCTGAAAGAGTCCGTCATCGAGAACGGCCCGTGGAAAGGGCAGAAACTCGCTGGCGGCGCCTTCATCTCGCCCGAACTTTCCTTCGACGGTAAGGAAATCCTCTTCGCCTACGCAAAACCCGTCTATGCCAACCGGCCGCGGGTTTGGGAGTACACCGAAGAGAATAGCTTCCACGTCTTCAAGGTCAACGCCGACGGTTCCCGCTTGATGCAATTGACCACGGGCAACCACAACGATTTCGATCCGTGCTACCTGCCCGGCGGACGGATTGCCTTCATCTCGACGCGCACCGAGGGTCGCGGGCCGGGCTCCATCTATTCGCGGTGCTTCCCCGATCGCGGACCCGCGCAGTTCTTCTTGCACTCGATGAATGCCGACGGGTCCGACATCATTCCCCTGAGCTTCCACGAGACCGACGAGTGGCAGCCCAGCGTCAACAACGACGGCATGATCGTCTACACCCGCTGGGACTACGTCGACCGCAATTCCAACGCCGCTCAGCACCTCTGGACGTGTTATCCCGACGGGCGCGATCCTCGTTCTCCCCATGGCAATTACGTCCACCCTTTTTCCACGATGGAAGGTGGCAACTTTGGGCCGGGGGTCTTCACGACGCGCCCCTGCGCGGAGTGGCACATCCGTGCGGTCCCGCGGTCGGCCGCTGATCCAGGCTCCTCAAAATATGTTGCCACGGCCGGTCCGCACCACGGCGAACCTTTCGGCGCCCTGGTGTTGATTGACCTGGCCGTGGAAGACGATGGGCTCATGTCGCAGGTCAAGCGAATCACCCCGAATCGATACCCCGAATCCGAGGTCGGCGCGAAGGACTCCTGGGAGTTTGGCACAGCCTGGCCACTGAGCGCCGACTTCTATGTGGCGAATCATCGCGATGGGCTCTATTTGATCGACCGCTTCGGCAACTGCGAGCTGATCTGCAAGGCGTCGAACAAGGTTCTGCGTCCGATCGAGCCGATCCCTGTCCAGCCGCGGCCCATGCCGCCGGTCATCCCCACGCAGACGTGGCAAGGCGAAAGGGCGTCGCCCCACGCCCCAAAAGCCACGATTGCCGTGATGAACGTCTACGACGGCGACCTTCCCTGGCCCAAGGGAACCAAGTTCAAAGAGCTTCGCATCATCCAGTACTTTCCCAAGTCGACGCAGCCGTTGTTTGTGCCGACGATCGGTTACGCGGAACAGAGCCTGGCCCGGATGGCGCTCGGAACCGTTCCGGTCGAGGAGGATGGCAGCGTCTACTTTGAGGCCCCGGTAGGCAAGGCCATCGGCTTTCAACTTCTGGACGCGAAGGGATTGGCCGTGCAATCGATGCGGTCAGTGACCTACGTGCATCCGGGGGAACGGTTGACGTGCGTGGGATGCCACGAGTCGAAGTGGAAGGCTTCGGGAGTCGCCGCGCCCCTGGCCGGCCGCAGGGCGCCGTCCAGAATCCGGCCCGAGGTTGGCGGCTTGGAGCCCTTGAACTTTCACCGTCTCGTCAAGCCGATCATCGAGAGCAAATGCGCCGCCTGCCACCGCGATCGGGCCCAAGGTCCCGACATGAGTTACGCGAGTCTCAAGCCTTATGCTTTCTACCTCGTCGGCGGAAAGCCGACCTCCGGCCCCTGGTTGACGATTCCGCGCCACGGCGGTTCCCGCAGCGTACCGGGCAAGCATGGGGCCCATGGTGCGCCATTGTTGAAGTATCTGGACTCGTCGCACTACGGAGTGGACCTGACAAAAGAGGAGTTCCGTCGGATCACCCTGTGGCTGGACTGCAATTCCAATGAACTCGGCGCGTACCAAGACGAAGCCGCGCAGCGGCGAGGTGACATCGTATGGCCGGTGTTCGATCTGGATCCCGGCAATGTCCTGGGCGTGGAAAGCCGATCGGCAATCGTCGGGAAGGAAACCAACTGAGCCCACGGATTCGACCGATTCGAGGTGGATATGAACTTGTGCAACATATTATTGCGGTGGATCTTGTGTGCGCTTCCCGTGACGGTTCTGGCAGCCGCCATGCCTCGCCCCGCCTGGGCCGAAGCGACTGTCGTTTCCATCGTGACGGACAAGGCGCCCAGCCCCGCGGCCGCGCACGGTGTGAGCAAGCTGATGGCTGCCCTCCGCGCCAAGAATATCCCCTGTGAACAGCGCCGTTCGCTGGGCGAGGCTCGCGGAAAGTTCATCATCGCCGCCGGGCTGGCCAGCGGCGATGGTCCGACAGCCGGCCTGCTGAAAGCTGGCAGCCATCTTGTTCCTCAAGGCCCGGAAGCCCTCGTCATTTGGAAAACGCGCTGGCAAGGCAAGCCGGTCTGGATGGTTGGCGGTTCCGACGACCGCGGTCTGATGTATGCGGAACTGGACGTTGCGGACCGCATCGGTTGGTGCGCCGACCGCGACGCACCCCTGAGCGAGGTGCGCGACACCGTCGAAAAAGCGGCGGTGACGGAGCGGGCACTCTCCCTCTATACCATGAACCGGGCCTATTGGGAAAGCCGGTTCTACGACGAAGCGTATTGGGCCCGCTACTTGGACCTGCTGGCCCGGAACCGTTTCAATACGTTGGTCGTGATCTTCGGCTACGAGAACGGCGGCTTCCTCGCGCCTTGCTATCCCTATTTCTTCGATGTGAAGGAATTCCCGGACGTAAGCATGGCTGGCATCACGCGCGAGCAGCAACGGCGTAATCTCGAAGCGCTCAAGCGGCTCATCAGAATGGCACACGACCGCGGATTGAACTTCACGGTGGGGATTTGGGACCACATCTACCGCGGCGGCGTCCAGGGCGGCGGCGTGCCCGGCGCCGAACGCATCCCCGCCAGGCCGACGCCCGGCTTGGTGTGGGGTGTGACGGAGAAGAACCTCACCCCCTACACCAAAGCTGCCCTGGTGAAATTCTTGCGCCTGGTGCCCGAGATCGATGCCATCCAGTTTCGCATGCACGACGAGTCCGGACTGAAGAACCGCGAGCAAGGAGACTTCTGGCGAAACGTCTTTCAGGTGATGAAGCAATATGCTCCGAACGTGCGAATCGATGCCCGCGCCAAGGGGCTGCCGGATTCGGTGATTGACGACGGCCTCGACCAGGGGGTGAAGCTTCGTATCACCACCAAGTATTGGATGGAGCAGATGGGCATGCCGTTTCATCCGACGCACATCAACCGGGAGAATCAGTTTGACCGCCGGCACAGCTACGCCGACCTGTTGTGCTATCCGCAACGCTACAAAATGCTGTGGCGGCTTTGGAACGGCGGCACCTCGCGCGTGCTCTTGTGGGGCGATCCCGAGTATGCAAGGCGTTTCGCCGCAAGCACCCACCTCTGCGACGGCGACGGTTTCGAGGTCAACGAGCCGCTCTGCACGAAAATGGAGGCCCAGCCGCACGACATGCGGCCATTCGATCTGCTCAACCCAAAGTACCGCTACTACGACTATGAGTTCGAACGCTACTGGCATTTCTTCCAGGCCTTCGGCCGCATGGGCTACAATCCGGACACGCCCGCCGAGGTATGGCAGCGGGAATTCCAGCGACGCTTCGGCCCCGCGGCAGCTCCTTTCATCGAGCAGGCTCTGCACCGCGCGAGTTGGATTCTGCCGCGGATCGTCGCCGCCTGCTATCCGTACGGCTACTTCCCCATGACCCGCGGCTGGGCGGAGAAACAGCGGCTCGGCGATTTGCTGGCCTACGCCAAGGCCGAAGGCAGCGACATCCAGCAGTTCGCCAGCTTCGACGAAGAGGCGCAGAACCTGATCGAGGGCGGCGAGACGGCCAAGACACGGCCGGGCGAAACCAGTCGCTGGTTTGCCGCGATCTCGGCGGATATTGGCGTGCAAGTCACCGGGGCGGAGAAAGGCATTGGTCGTTATCGCAACAAGGAGTTCGACTCCACGATCACCGATCTGAAAATCCTGGCGAACTTGGCACTCTATCATTCGCGGCGCATTCCGGCCGCGGTCAGCTATAGGCTGTTTGAGCGGACAGGCGACCCCACGTCGCTCGACGAGGCCATTGTTCACGAGCGCACCGCGATCGAGGCGTGGCGGCAGCTCGTGGCCGCCGCCGGCGACGTTTACGCGGGAGATCTGATGATGGGCGCGCGCGGCGCCAACCTTTGCGGTCACTGGAAGGACGAACTGGCCGCGATGGAGAAGGGGCTCGTGGCCTTACAGCGGCAGCGGCGCGACTACCGTCCCGCCAAACCCGCCACAGTGGCGCCTCGATACACGACCTTGCTTGGTCCCGGCGACCACGAACCGCCCCTGGTAGTTCACCAACGGGTGACCACCGCTCCGGCAGGCAAGCCGCTGGTGATCGCGGCCGAGGTGCGCGATCCGTCCGGCGTCAAGTGGGTCCACCTCCGCTATCGAAGCGTCAATCAGCACGAGGACTACCGGACGCTGCCGATGCTCCCGGTTGGCGAAAAGGACTGCTATCAGGCGGTGATCCCAGCCGGGCACGTCGCGTCGAAATGGGACCTGATGTACCTGATTGAGGTCATGGACAACCGCGGCAACGGCAGGATCTGGCCCGATCTGAACAAGGAAACGCCGTACGTGGTTGTCAAGATCGCGCGGTAAAGCTTAGGTCGACTGCGCAAGGTCGGTGGAAAAAGGGGACCAGCTCCGTAGCACAAGTTGGTTTGGTTTTAGGAGAAACGTCGCCGCCACGGCGCCTGTCCCTTTTTCCGCAACGCCAACCCCGACTTCTTGCCCATCAAAAATGCTCCTTTCGGTATAGAACAACCCTATTCTACCCCGACGAAGCCCCACTCTCGACGTTTCCCAAGACCCTCGGTTATACATTCATGGGCTCTCTTGAACCCATGCCTGCAATCGCTCCAAAGACCGGCGAATATTGTCGAGCCCGGCAATCTCCAGTGTTGTGGCGCCGTCGAAACCGACAGCCTTCAGGGCTTGAACAATCGCCCGAAGGTTGATGACCCCGTCGCCCAGCGCAATGGTCGCCATGCCGCAACCGAACAGGGTTCCGCGGCGATCAAGCCATTGGGATCCCATGTCCTTCCAGTGGACGTGCTTGATGCGAGGGCCGAACGCATGGACGTAGTCCAACGGCTCGGCCCCGCCCAGCCAGCTATTGCCCGTGTCGAGGCAGATCCCCAAGTGTTTCTCGTGGCCGAGAACATCGAGCAACTCGCCCATGCCGCTCACCGTGTCGGTAACGACGCCGTGCGTTTCCAAAAGCAATTCCACGCCGAGTTCCTCGGCCCACAAGAGCGGCGCATAGAGCCGTTCGCGGATGGCGAAGATCCGCTCCGCGTGCGACAGGTTGCGCCCGAACGCGGTCTTCGGATCGCCTTCGGTGGTGATCACGTGCCGGATCCCCAACAGCCTGGCCAGGCGAATCGCCTTGATGATCTCGGTCGTGCCGTAGACGTCCGGGCTGGGCGGGTCGAGCAGATTGGCATGGGCGCAAAAGCTCGTGAGCGTCAGGCCAGCCTCCTCGGCCAGGTGGCGAATCTTCGCCGGATGGCTGTCCAGGCTGATCGAGGCCGAAAAACCGTATTCGACTCCCAGCATCCCGCCGTTGTGGTTGTCCGTAAGATCGGCATAGCAGATGCCCAGTTCATGCAGGGCCTGAAACTGGCGTTGCACGCTGGCGAACGGCTCGACCAGGGCAAAGCAACCGACGATCATGGTGGGGCTCGCGCGGCCAGAGGGCAGGAAAGCTGACCCTATGATACCATTTCCGCCGCTTCGTGTCGTGTAGCCACTTTTCCGTGACACGATTGGAGCCCGCGCGGCCCGGAAATTGAAATCAGCCCCGGCGTCGCTTGGGGCGCGGTCGCCTTCCCCCGCGGACGCGACCGCATGGCGCCATGCTTGGCATCCATGCTGGGCGACAAGCGGCCGGCAGCGGCAGGCACGACGTTTGCCGGCATGCTGGCAACCCAGGCCAGCAGGCCGGCATCCGCCACGGCGCGGCTGCTGGCAGGAAGCGGCGCCACGGCCGGAGTGGCGATCGCGGCCGGAGTGGCGATCGCGGGTGCCACTGGCTCCGCCAGTGTTTTAGGCGGATGGGCACTGACGGGCGCTTTGGGCTTCAAGGGGGCGGCGGCACTGGCCAAGCCAGCGGCGCCCGCTGACGTGGATACAGTGGCGGGCGTCACGACAGTCGAAGCTGCCGCCGTGGCGGCGGGCACTTTGGCCGGTGCCGCG
>CAYYBU010000167.1:0-6261 GCA_964469945.1 uncultured Planctomycetaceae bacterium | reverse complement strand
AAAGCTGCTCGGGGGCCAGCGACTGGCCGCCGGTCATGGCCGCCAAACTCTCCATCGCCGACGAGTCGGCCGAGGCGTTGTCCAGTTCCAGGTCCTGCGGGAAGACCGTAAATCGCGCCCGCGTCGAGCCGAGAAACTGGTTCTTGTCCGTAGCGGCCAGCTCGATCGCATAATCGCCCGCCGCTTGCGTCTGCCGGAACGAGCCGGCCAATTGCTCGCCCTGATGGATCAACACCACGGGGCTCCGCGTGCCATCGGGCAACACCACCTCGGCCTTGTACCGGGCGTCCGGCAGCAACTCGCCGCTGGGCGACTGGGCGCCGACGGTAAATGCCACGCGCTCCGCGGGCGCGAAGCGGCGTTTCTCCAGCTTCACCCAAACGCTCCCTTCCTGGGTTTGATCCTTGCGCGCCAGCCACAGCACCACTTGCCGCCAGAAACGTTTGTGGGCCGACTCGAAACCGTCCATCCACCAGTGCCAGGTGGTATCGCCGCCGAAGGCCATCACGCGGCCGGCGCCGAAGTCGTGCGCCACCAGCAGCGGCCGCTCCGGGCCGGCGTCGGCCAGCACCATCGCCCCGGCGGCCAGGCGGAGAAACTGGTTGGCGCCCTCCAGCGGCGGCAACTTCGCCCACAGCGCCGCGTTCTCCTCGGTGCCACCGGCCAGCATCAGGGCGAAGTGGCGCAGCCCCAACGGCGTCGGCCGCATTTGCAACGGACCGGGCCAGTGCAGATCGGGGCGGATCTCCTCGCCGAAGTTCTGCCGGTCCAACCGATCCATCATCACCGGCAACACGTCGGCCAGCGGCGTCTCCGAGTAGCGCCCGGCGCCGAAACTGTGAAAACCGCCCAGCATGATCAAGCCGGCGCCCTTGCTTACGGTCTCGGCCAACTGCTTCAACTCGGCCTCGCGGAAGGCCGTCGCATCGATGTCGCCGAGGATATACACTTCGTATTTTCCCGGCTGGAAGCGCTCGGCCAGATCGCTGGGCCGGGTCTCGGGCCGCCGCGCGTCCAGCCGCACATAATCGACGTGGATGTCGCGCGAGGCGTCCAGGGCCCGGCGGATGAATTTCTCCTCCACCCGCAGCGTCCCCTCGATATAAAGCACACTCAGCCCGCCCTTGAGCACGTTGACGAACGTGCTCAGTTGATTGTTGGTGGTGACCAACTCGCCGGGCTGCGCAACCGCCTCCAACGTCAACTTGAATTCGCCGGGTGTCGAAGGACTGAAGTGGAACTTGACCGGCACGACCTGTCCATCGGCGGTCGCCTTGATGATCTGCTGATCGACGACCGCCATTTTTCCCGGTGCGGTCTCGAAGAGCAACCGCACGGGAATGTCGCGGTTGACGTAGCCATCGACGCGCACCTGCCCGGCGACGGTCAGCTCGCTCTTGACGAACACGCGCGGATCGACCAGCAATTCCCGGACGGCCACGTCTTGGGCCTCGCCCAGCCCGCGCGACTGGCCGAAGACCACGGTGAACAGGGGATCGCCCTGGTGTTTCAACTGCGCGGCGGCGATCTGCGCCGGCAGATCGCGCGGCGCCAGGGCGCGCTGGGCGCCGTCGCTGAGCAGAATCACGCCCAGCAGCCGCTTGCCGGCCTGCTGGCGGAGCACGTCGGCCAGCGCGGCGCCGATGGCCGTCTGCCGCCCCTCGGGCTTTTCCGGCAAGGCGATCTTGCCATTCTTGACATCGGCCACGTGGACCTGGTCGTCGAAGGTGTAGGCTTTCACCTCGATTTCCGGGCCCAGCTTCCGCAGCGCGGGCGCGGCATCCGCCAAGGCGCTGCGCAACGCCTCCCAGCGGCTCTTGCCGGCCAGGGCGTCGGGGACCGACATGCTGCGGGTGGCGTCGTTCAAAAAGATCAGCGTGGCCTTTTCCTTCCGCGTCTCGGTATAGACCAGCGTGGGCCGCAGCATGGCCAGGATGACCAGCCCGACCACCGCCGCCCGCACCGCCACCAGCACGGCCCGCCGCCGCCGGCTCAGATCGCCGTGGGCCGGCTTCAGCAGCAGCAAACCGCCCAGCACCAGCGCGACGGCCGCCACCAGCAGGTAGCTATCGTTGATCGGATAAAGAAACAGGCGAAACATGATATTTAAGGACAAATCCTCCGTAGGTCAGGCTGTGCCTGACAAATCCAAAACTGGGCGACTATGCTCCCGCCACCCTCGCCGTTGGCCGGCGGCACACGAAGTGTGCCGGATACGACAGAACCTACTCCTTATAAAACCGGTTGGCTACGAAATACTCCATCGCCAGCACCATCGCCACCAGGAAAATCAACGGTGGATACAACTCGCGGCCCACCCGGGCGATGTTGATGCTGCGGTTGATCTGCTCGCGGCTGCGGGCGATCGGCACCTTGAACGGACCGAACAATTCCTTCGCCTGCTTGTCGTCCAGGCGATCGAGTTGCGTCTGCTCGGGGGCCAGGTTCACGCTGAAACCGCGGTCCACGCCCGAGGCTCGGCCGCCGGCCTGAATGCGATAGTTCCCCGGCTGCTCGGTGGCGGTCACCACCAGCGTGTGTTGCTTCAGATCGGCGGGCAGGGGAAATTTCAAGTCGCCCGGCGCGCTGAGCACGTAACTGCGCTGCTGGCTTTGCTCGTCCACGGGCAGGACGGCGGTTTGGCCGGCGGCATAGTTCAGTTGCTGCTGGCTGCTGCCCACCGCGTAGTTCATCAACCCATTGACCAGGATCACGAAGGGCCAGGCCGCGCCGGCCGGCAACAGGTTCCAAGGCTCGCCCTGCGGCGAATCGGAGACCGGCGTGGTCATGGTCAGCACGTGCCCAGCGCCCAGCGAGCGTTCCAACAAGGCGGGCCGGCCGTCCAGGTAGGGCAGCACCACGCCGACGCCTTTGGGCGGCGGTCCCAGTTCCCAATAACGCAACACCGGGAAGGCGTCCCAGGGAATTCCCGTGGCCTGGCGGCGGAACTCGCCGAGGATCGGATGCTCGAAGTCGCGCGGAGCCAAGCAGAGATCGCCGTCCGGTCGCCGGGCCTGCCGCAGCAGTTTGCCCGGCAGCAGTTTTTGGGCCTCCGCCGCATTGAAGGAATCGACCGGCCGCGCGTTGCGGCCCAGAAAGATGGCCACGCCGTGGCCTTCGGCCGCATATTCGGCCAGTTTCTGCCAGACCGCGGTGTCCAGCGGCGGCGGATCCAGCAGGCACACGGCCGCCGAACCCTCCAAGGTCTGCTGCGGCAACTCCTCGAAGCCGATGACGCGGCAATCGAACCGCGCCCGACCGCGCTTGCGCGCCAGCGCCGGCGCCAGAGCCTCGGTGAAAAACAGCGCCCGGCGCTGGGCCGGCTTGGGCGCCACGACCAGTATCCGCCATGCCGGCTTGACCTCGACGGTGAAAAACCGCGCATCGTCGGCGGCCAGGCCGTCCTGGCCGACAATCCGCAGCGTCCCCTGGTGGATGCCGGTTTGCAGGCCATCGAGGCGGAACTCCAGTTGCTGCGATTGCCCCGCGCCGATGGTGACCGTCTGCTGCCGGGTGGCGTTTTCCAGGTGCAACTCGACGGTGCGCGGACCGCCGGGGCCCAGACACGACAGGTCGGTTTGCACGTCCAGCGCGCCGCCGTTGGAAAGGACCTCGTGCGGCAGCCGCACTTCCCCCAAGGCGAAATTGACCGGCTCCTTGACGCCCACGTCGATCGGATACAGCGCCACCCCCGGTACGGCGGTCAAGCGGTCCTGAATGGCGGCCGTCGCGTCGCTGGGCCAGGCGGCCCGGGAAAGATCCGTGAAAATGTAGACTTCCTTGCGCTGCAGGTCGCTCTCGCCGAGAAGGCGAATGGCCTCCTCGACCGATTTGGCCAGCGGCTGCGAATTGTTCACCGTCTCCAGCCGCTCGATGCGCTGCTTGGCCACGCCGCGGTCGGCCTCGAACTGCCGCAGCCCCAGCCGCGTATCGACCACGGCAATCTGGCTTTCCTGGGGCAATTGCGCCAGCAGCCAGAGCGCCAACTCGCGGGCCGTCTCCAGGCGGGTCTTGTTCTCGTGGCGGTATTCCATGCGCGGCGCGGTGTCGAACACCAGCGCCGCCGCCACCGGCGCCTCCTGGCTTCCCCGTACCAGGCCGCCGAGTTTCACGCTCGGCCGCGCTAGGGCAAAGGCCAGCAGGGCGATGACCCCCGCCCGCAGCAACAAGAGCAGCAGGTGCCGCAACCGCAGTCGCCGCTGGTTGGCATCGTGACGCTTCTGGATGAAGCGCAGCGCCGGAAACTCCAGCAGTTTCGGCTTGCGGCGCATGATCAGGTGCAGAATGATCGGCACGGCGATCAGCGCGGAACCGCAAAGCAGGGAAGCGTTGATGAAGGTCATGTTTCGAGCCCGTCCGTATCCGGCACACTCCGTGTGCCGCCGGCAACGGCACACGGAGTGTGCCGGATACTATCTGCCTAATACTATATTATCCCCGCTGCGACCGATTCACCAAGTACTCCAGCAACGCCCGATCGAACGGCATGCTGGTATCCAACGGGACATAGTCGATCCGCGCCTGGGCACACTGGTGGCGATAGTTGTCGCGGAATGCCTCCAACTCGTTGAGGTAGTCGGCGCGAAAGGCATCGGCGTCGAGCGCCAGCCGCTGGTGGCTCTCCGAATCTTCCAGTTCCACCATGCCGCGGAAAGGAAACCGCACCTCGGCCTCGTCGAGAATGTGAAACAGGATGACGTCGTGTCCACCGTGCCGCAACCGGTACAACGATTCCAGGATCGCCGCCGGATCGCCCAGCAGATCGGAGAAGATCATCACCAAACTGGCATGGCGGAGCATGGCGGCAAGCTGCACGAGGCTTTGGGCGATGTTCGTGTTGCCTTTGGGCTGCAAGTTGGCCAGCAGCGAGAGCACGTCGCCCAAGTGGCCGCGCCGCGTCCGCGGCCGCAGGCTGTTGCGGATCTTCTCGTCGAAGGTGATCAGGCCCACCGGGTCCTGCTGATGGATCATCAGGTAGCAGAGCGCGGCCGCCAGGCAAATGCCGTACTCGAACTTGGTCAACTCCTGACGATAGGTGTAGCCCATCGAACGGCTCAGATCCATCACCAGGTAGCCGGTGATATTGGTCTCAGCCTCGAACTTCTTCACGTAATACTTGTCGGTCTTGGCGTAAATCAGCCAGTCGATGTCCTTGGGATCGTCGCCGGGGGTGTATTTGCGATGTTCGCTGAACTCCACCGAAAAGCCGTGAAACGGGCTGGCGTGCAAGCCGTGCAAAAACCCCTTGACGATGAACTGCGCGCGCAGGTCCAGCCGCTTGATCTGGCGGATGACTTCGGGTTTCAGGTATCGCTCGGCGGAAGGCATGGGGGTCGTAGTCGCGTCGTGGATTCACTTGCAGCACCCTATTTGCATCTCTCTCCGAATGTCGAGAACTTTACTCGCGATTAGTGGTCTCTCGCCACGTCAAACGCGGGCCGTCCAATACGAGCGACAATCGGTGTATCACGTTTCGGCCGAGAATTCCGCATTCGTCTTCCGTGATCGGGAAGAGACCTCGGAAAATGTACCGCAGAAAATGAACTTCGATGTTTACCGCCCTGGCGGGACTTGTGCTGCCGTCAAAGCCTTGTAAGAATCCGTCGATCGGTTCGTCGCGCAGCCCCAGTTCTCGGACACACCTTTGCGGGATCAACGTCAAGTCAGCACCCGAGTCAATCAGCATAAGCACGTCGGCGACGGTCTTCGCTCGGTTGCGCGTGCAGAGTACTACCGTTGCGACCGGAGCCGGTGGCTTGAACCGTTCCGCATCATAAACCGGCATCGTCACTCTCCTTGATGACTTCAAGTTCAAACAGAGCGGCCATCGCCGGGTCTTTCAGGCGGGGGCTTCGCAAGTGAACTACAAGCGGCGGCTTTTCCACCTCCACGACTACCTCCGGGACCATTACATATACCTTGGCCCTCTCCGGCAGCACGACATCGTCGGGCAAATGGACCTGCCCGTTCTGCACGATTCCTTCGTAGGTGACAAATGCCATGATCGGTTCTCCCTTGGGTGGTTATTTCTCGTATTTCGGAATCACCGGCGGGGGCGTCTCGCGCACCAGCCGCTCGATCAGGTCTTCATTGCTCATGCCTTCGGCCTGGGCCTGAAAATTCGTGCTGATGCGGTGCCGCAACACGGGAACGGCGATCTTCTGCACGTCTTCCAAGGCCACGGAAAAACGGCCGTCCATGGCCGCCAGCGCCTTGCCGCCCTGGATGAGGAACTGCCCGGCGCGCGGGCCGGCCCCCCAG
>CAYYBU010000166.1:0-6272 GCA_964469945.1 uncultured Planctomycetaceae bacterium | reverse complement strand
AACTTGCCCAGGTTGTTCCACTCGTCGCACTTGTAGCCCAGCACCAAGCGGGCCGGAATCCCCTGGCTGCGAAGCATCAGCACCAGCGCAGTGGCGAAGTATTCGCAATGCCCACGCGGGTTGTTGACCATGAAATCCTCGATGGGGTCCAAGCCGGGGTCGCGCGGCTGTCCCTGAAGCGTATAGCGGAAGCGGCCCGATTGGCCCAGACGCGATTCCAGCAACCGCGCGATCGCCAGGTGCTGATGGGGGCGGAAGCCGCTTTCGGCCACCCACTTGCGGGCGGTGGCCAGCAGGTGCGGCAACTGCGGCACTTGCAGCAAGGACGCTATATCCACCGGCCGGTCGTTGGCGACGGCGCCCCGGCCGGGATCGTTGCAAGGCACCAGCGGCGTCAGGTGGCCGCCCGCAAACGCCGTCGTGCCCAACTGGTAGAGGAATTGCCGCCCGCGCCATTGCCTGCCGCGCAGCAGCCGTCGCCGCGCCGGATCGAACTCGACCGAGCGATCCTGCGGGTCGATCAGCGGCGGCCAGATACAGAACAACTCCTCGCGATCCAAGGGCTCGACGATGATCTTCTGCAAGACGACCTCCGCCGTCGCCGCGGTCTCGGCAGCGCCAGGCGGTCCTGCGGAACGGTTGGTCCGGGGTACGACGGGCACGCGGTTGCCGCGATTGGTCCATTGGCCGCGGCCATAAAAATCCAACACCGTGCCGCGCAGGTAGAGCATGGGTTGGCGGGCATAGAGGGCGCGGGTGTGCGGCTCGATCAGTTGCACGCGCATCACTTCCTCGCGGCTTTCCAGGATCTCGCCCAATTGGCCCAGGAGCACGCTGTCGGAAAAACCGACGACCGTCTTCATATTGACCGTGGCGCCGCGCCATGCCGAGTGGCCAAGACGGGGAACGGTGAAGAAGATCACCAGCGTCAGGACCAGGGTGCCGGCGGCCAGCGTCGCCAGCCGCAGAAACAACTCGCGGACCAGCCCGGCGCGGCTGTTGCCGACGCTGCTATTGGCGAAGGCGGCTGCGGCGGCCACCGGCCAGCGGCTGCCGGGGGCGTCCGGAAACACCGGGTCCGGATTCGTCGCGGGGCGCTGCCCCATCGAAGCCTGAAGCGCAAGCGAGGCTCCCAGCGTGGCGTCCCTTGCTTGCGCCTCAGGCTTGATCGCGTCAGGCGAAGCGAAGGCGGGGCAGTCGCCGGAACGAAAATTGGGACAGTCTCGCGAACGAAAATGGCGACAGTTGCCGGCACGAAAATAGCGACACCGCGCCCCCGCGCGCTGATAGCGGCTGCCTTGCACGTGCAGGCATAGCAGCGTCAAGGCCGACATGCCGGTCATCATGAAGAGCACCAGCAGAACGCCGAACATCACGCCGTGACTGAACGCCGTGGCGGCCACGACCTGCAACAGGCTGATGACGGCCAATTGCCAGTAGATGGCGGTCTCTTTCTTCTGATAGAACAAGATCATTTGCAGGCAAATCACCAGGTCGGCCAGCACCATCATGCGGGCCTCGCCTTCCAGGCGCAACATCCGCAGCGCACAGAAGGCCACCACGGGCAGCGCCAACAGGCTGGCCGTCATGCGGCTGAGGCGGACCCAGCCTTTGATGTCGGTCAGCCAGATCGAGGCCGCCGCCAGCACCGAGACCAACAACGGCCGGGCCGGGCTGTCCTGGCCCATGCCCAACAACAGCGTGGCCAGGGCGGCCAGCGCGGCCATGTTGATCTGAAGCAGCCGTTGCAGATACATTCCTACTCCATGTGAAAATAGCGTGCCAGCTCGGGGCTCGACGTGTCGACGACGCGGACGCGCCGCAGCGCGGCCCGCCGGGCCGGATCGGAAAGCAGCCGTCCCAGCCGCGCCGCATCGCTCAGATCGACCGGTCGCGTGGCGACCAGGACCAACTCGGTGCCCGGCTCGGTGCGATTCAGTACCGCCTCGAGCAGGGCGACCAGATGATCCTCGCTTTGCCCCTCGATCAGGGCCAATTGTTCCAGCAATTCCTGCATGAGCGCCGGCGAGGCCGGTCCGCCGCCGCACAGCGGCACACCATCGGCCGACGCCGCGGCCAGGTAGACGCCGCTTTGGCCCTTGTGGCACAGATCGGCCACCACGGTGGCGGCGAAGCTCACGGCCAACTCGACGTTCTCGCGCTCGATGGGCTGCGGCGCGGGCGGCTGCCACAGGTCGACCAGCAGGGCCACGTCGCGATTCCGCGGTTGCTCGAACTGCCGCACCATGAGTTTTCCCGTCCGGGCGGAGGTCCGCCAATGGATCCAGCGGCGGCTATCGCCGCTCCGCCAGGGACGGATGCCATAGAAATCGCCGTCGGCCCCGGCCCGTTGTTCGCGGCGGTTGGTGCCGGCAAACGACTCGTGGTGGCGTGCCATCCAGTCGCGCGTGAGCCGTCCTAATCGCGGCAGCACCAGCAGCGGCTCGGTCTTTCCCACGGTTACGGTGTGGCAGAACATGCCGAAAGGGAACCGCGTGGAGAGCCGCAGCGGTCCCAGTTGGTAGCGGCCGCGCTGCGGCAGGCGGCCGCGGTAGGCGCCTTGGCGCTGTTGGCCGGCGGGCAGATAAGGAAAGAAGACGCTGGGGTGCAAGCCGTTTTTCCGCCGCGGTTTTCCTTGGCCGTTGGCGGCCCGCTGGAGTTGGTCTTCGACCACCACGGCCCAACTTCCCACGCGGCGCCGCGTATTGGAGAGCGTGACGCCGGAGACCAACAACTCGCCGGCGCAGATGCCCGGCGGCAGCTTGCGGCGAACCTGGAGGCCGCGCAAGGTGAACACCGCCATGAAGCGGCTCAACAGCAGCGGTCCGGCCATCAGGCCCGACAGCACGATGAGCAGATTGACGTCGCGCACCAGGGCCCCGCCAAAGACCAAGGCCAGCACGATCAAGTAGCACCAGCCTTCGCGGCAGATCGTGGTTCGTCGGAGGGATGGCATGGAATGCTCAGCTCTTATGGTGTGCGGCCCAACGGGATCGAAGCCTGAAGCGGAAGCGAGGGTGCGCACGCGAGGACTTCGCTTGCGCTTCAGGCTTCAAGGGCTTCCACAACCGGGCCGCCTAGAGTATATTCTTTTGTACGCCCTTGCGGAAGGTTTCAGTTCCCGCCGTGCCGCCGGTAGCGGTAATAGGCCGCACAGGCGCCTTCGGCCGAGACCATCGGGGCCCCCAGCGGCCGATCGGGCGTGCAATGGATGCCGAAGGCCGGACAGTCGTGCGGCCGCTTGTGGCCTTGCAACACTTCGCCGGCCATGCACTCGGCCGGCTCGGCGGCCACGATCCCCTCCACGCCGAAGCGAAGATCGGCATCCAGCGGGCGATACGCCTCACGCAACGCCAAGCCGCTGGCGGGAATCAGGCCGATGCCCCGCCACTTGCGGTCCACCGTCTCGAAAACCTCGTGGACCTGCGCCAGCGCGGAAGGGTTGCCCTCCGGCCGCACGCTGCGGGCGTACTGGTTCACCACTTCGGCGCGGCCCGCCTCGAGCTGCTCGACACACGCCAGCACGCCGCGGAGAATGTCCAGCGGCTCGAAACCGGTAATCACGATGGGCACGTGGAACTGTCGGGCGATCGGCTCGTATTCCGCCATGCCGGTGATGGTGCAGACGTGTCCGGCCGCCAGAAAACCCTGCACGCAGTTCCGCGGCGAGGCCAGCACGGCCCGCAGCGCCGGCGGCACCAGCACGTGGGAGACCAGCACGGAAAAATTCTTCAGTCCCAGGCGGGCCGCTTGCGCCACCGCCATGGCGTTGGCCGGGGCGGTGGTCTCGAAACCCACGGCGAAAAACACCACCTGCCGCTCGGGATGCTCCGCGGCCAGTTTCACGGCGTCCATGGGCGAGTAGACGATCCGCACGTCGCCCCCTTCCGACTTCACCGTGAACAGGTCCTTCGCCGAGCCGGGTACGCGAAGCATGTCGCCAAACGAGCAGAAAGTGACCTCCGGCCGCGCCGCAATGGCCACGGCCTTGTCGAGGATCTCCAGCGGAGTGACGCACACCGGGCAGCCGGGGCCGTGGATCAGCGTAATCTGCCGCGGCAACATCTCGTCCAATCCGAAGCGGATGATGGCGTGAGTCTGACCGCCGCAAACCTCCATGAGGTTCCACGATCGCGTGGTGGCGCGGGCGATCGCGGCCGCCAATCGTCGGGCGCCCTCCGCATTGCGATATTCATCGAGGTACTTCACGGTTCTTCGCTCCCCGCTTGCCCGATCTCGTCCAAGTAGGTGAAGATTTCCTCCGCCTCGGCCTGGTCGACCCGGCTGATGGCAAAGCCGACGTGGACGATGACGTAGTCACCCACCTGGGCCTCGGGCGTATAGACCAGGCAGATCTCCTTGACGATGCCGCCGAACTGGATTTTGCCCACCGGCAGATCGCCTTGTTGGTGGATTTCCAGCACCTTACCGGGAATACCCAGACACATGGGAAGTCCTCTGTCTTTGCTTGTGTAGTAGGCACACGCCGCGTGCCGAAATTGGTAGTAGGCACACGCCGTGTGCCGAAACCGGCGGACGGCACACGGCGTGTGCCTGCTACATTTTACGCGTCCTTAATGCCTGCGTGGGCGGCGACCCAAACTTGCCCCAGGGCAATGCCGCCGTCGCCGGGCGGCACGCGTCGATGAGTGTACACGGAAAAGCCGGCGGCCGACAGGCGGCGGCGGACGCGGTCGCTCAACAGGACATTCTGAAAACAGCCGCCGCTGAGCACCACCCGCGGCACAGCCACCCGGCGGGCCACGGCCAGCGCCCACTCGGCCAGGCCATTGTGAAACCGCGCGCTGATGCGTCCCACGGGCACGCCGGCCGCGCGATCGGCCAGCACGGCGCGGACCAGCGGCTCCCAGTCGCCCACGGCGGGCGCGCCGTCGTCCAGCGGCAAGGGATAGGCCTCTTCCACCTCGCTGTCGGCGGCGAACTCCAGGGCCATGGCCGCCTGGCCCTCGAAGCTGGTGACCCGCGGCAGCCCACACAGCGCGGCCACGGCGTCGAACAGCCGCCCCAAGCTGCTGGTGCGCGGAGAGTTGACCGAGCGGCCCAGCGCGGCCAACAGCGTGCGCAGCTCGCTGGGGGTGAACCACTCGCTGTTTGCTGCGGCCGCGTCGGCGGCCGCGTCGCTCATGATTTCATAGAGCAGCCCCAGGGCCGCGCGGCGCGGCTCGCGCATGGCCCGGTCGCCGCCGGGCAGCTTGAAGGTCCGCAGATGGGCCACACGCACGAAGCCGGCGCCCTCGCAGAGCAGCGCTTCGCCACCCCAGATCGTGCCATCGCTGCCATAGCCGGTGCCATCCCAGGAGAATCCCAGCACGGGCCCCTCCAAACCATGTTCGGCCATGCAGGCGGCCACGTGGGCATGATGGTGCTGCACGGCCAACAGCGGCGCCTTCCAACGCGCCGCCAATTGCTCGGCATGGCGCGTCGAGGCGTAGTCGGGATGCAGATCGCAGGCGATCACCGCCGGCGTCACGTGGAAGAATTCGACCAGGTCGTCGATCGTGCGGCGGAACAACGCCGTGCTCAACGTGCTGTCCAAATCGCCCACGTGCGGGCTGAGCACGACCTGGATCGGCTGCGACGGCAGCGCCAACGCCACGGTGTTCTTCAAGTGTCCGCCCACGGCGAGAATGGCCGGGCCGGCCAAGGCCAACGCGATGGGCAGCGGCGCATAGCCCCGCGCGCGGCGGAGGATTTGCAGGCCCTCGGCGTCGAAGCGTGCCAGCGAGTCGTCCAGCGGACGGACGATGGGGCGATCGTGCGTGAGCAACAGGTCGGCGATCCCCGGGCCGGCCAGCGCGCCCAAGCGGCGGAGGGCCTCCGCGCTGGTGATGGCCATGGGCTCTTCCGCCAGATTGCCGCTGGTGCAGACCACGGGACGTCCCACGCCCACCATCAACAAATGATGCAGCGGCGTATAGGGGAGCATGGCCCCCAACCGCGGATTGCCGGGAGAAACCTCCGCGGCGATGACGGCCGGGTGACTGGTCTGGTCGCGCCGTCGCAGCAGCAGGATGGGGGCCGCGGCCGCCGCGAGCGCACGGGCCTCGGCGTCCGACACTTCGCAATGCCGCCGCAGTTCGGCGAGCGTGGGGAACATCAAGGCGAAGGGCCGCGCGGCACGCCGCTTTCGCTGCCGCAGCAGCCGCACCGCGCCGGCCTGCGTCGCATCGACCACGAGTTGAAAACCGCCCAACCCTTTGATCGCCACGATGCGGCCGAGCTTCAGGTCGCGGGCCTGGTAAACGATACCC
>CAYYBU010000165.1:0-6294 GCA_964469945.1 uncultured Planctomycetaceae bacterium | reverse complement strand
TCGTCGAGGATGAACAGCCGCGAGCGCTGCATCAACTCGCACCATTGCCAGTTGCTGTGGAACTCGCTGGGGAACTGCGCCAGCAGCGGATGCTGCGGGTCGCAGAGCAGGCCCATCGTGTTGGGCTGCTGGCCGGGGAACCAGACCGGACTCCAGAAGACCGGCAGATAGCTGCCGCCCAGCGAGTGACGTCGATTCGCCGCGAAGGTGAAGAACACGACCTTCTTGCCGGCGGCCAGGGCGGCCATCGCCGATTCCCATTTGTCGCAGACCACGACATCGGCGGGCGGTTGCGGCGCCGCGACGGTGGCCGGATAGACCCAGATGTCCCAGTCATTGAAAACTTCCGTGCCCTGCAAGGCCACGATCACCTTCAGTTTGGCGGGCGCGGCGGCCTTGGCCAGCGAAGCGTGGATCGTGCCCAGCGGCGTCAGCTTGCCGGTCGGCGCCCGCAGCGCGGGCAGCACCCCGGCGGCAACCTCGCGCCCCGCGGCATCGGTGATCTTCCACACCGGCTGCGCGCGCTGCAGATCGGCCGGGCCATAGTGGGCCAGATCAACGGTCGCTTGGAACGGCTCATCGGCCGTGTAGGTGCGCTTGGGCATCCGCAGCAGCGGCACCGTGGGCCCGCAGAAACGGCGAAAATCCTGCGGCGCGATGAAACCCTTCGAGTCCCAAAACGGATCCAGCAGTCCGACCAGCGCGGTGCCTTGCGTCGGATAGTCGTGGAGGTCCAACAGCGAGAAGCCCGCATAGCCCGGCGTGCGCAGCAGCACCTCGATTTCCTCCTTGTAGAGCAACGTGGCGAACTGCCCGCTGGCCTGCACGTAACGGGGCGCGAGGTCCAGCAGGTGTTTCTTCGCCAGGTCGTCGCGGATGATCTCGAAATTCTTCACCGCCATGACGCCGCGGTATTTCTTCATCTCGTTGAAGTCGGGGAAATACATCCACTGGCCGATCTCGTTGCCGACGATCGGCCGCCGATCGCTGGCGACGACCCCGCCGAGGTCGCGCTGCGTGCCGGGGCCGCCGATGCCGCGACCGTCCGGCTCCTCGGTCCACTGGCGGTTAGCGGTTCGTTGTGCGGCCGACGCCGAGGAATAAAGGTGTCGCGGATCGCGGTGGATGAGCATCTCGACCCAGCGGCTCAACAGCGCGTCCTTGCCGCCATATTCATTGCCGAGCGTCATCAGGCAGAACGAGGGATGATTGCCGTAACGATCCACCATCCGCTTGAACTCGGCCTCGATGAAGGCGTCGCGCGCCGGGTCGGAACCGGCGTCGACGTTTGCCTGCGGCCCTTCCACCTGGAGCATGACGCCTTCTTCATCCGCGGCCGCAAAGGCCGCTTCCGGCGGGCACCAGGAGTGGAATCGCATGCCGTTCAGGCCGTACGATTTGATGATGCGGTCGATCCGTCGCCAGGCCGCCACGTCCATCGGCGGATAGCCCGTCAGCGGAAATACCGAGCACTCCAGCGTGCCGCGGAGAAAGACGGGCCGCCCGTTGAGCGTGAACTGCGTGCCGCGAGCGGCCAGATCCCGCAGGCCGAAGCGGACCGTGCGCTGGTCATTGCCCAGCTTCACGGTCAACTCGCTCAGATTCGGGGTGAACTCGTCCCACAGCTTCACGCCGCGCAGGTCCACTTCGCTTTCCACGCGGCCGCCGCCGGCGTCCCACACCGCCTCGGCCACGATGGGGTGCGGCCCGTCGATGCGCAGCGTTCCGCGGCCCGGCTTGCCGCTGGCGTTGCCGATGGTCACCACGACCCGCGCCGTGTTCTTCGCCGCGTTGGGATAGACCTGCACCTGGTCGATCCATACCGGCGGCGTGGCGGCCAACTCGATGCGGCCGACGATGCCGTTCATGTTGCCCCAGGTGCCGCCGAACAGCGCCGAGACGAACGTGCCCATGTCGAGCTTGACGCTGTTGTCCACGCAGATCGTCAGCCGGTGCATGCCCGGGGCCACGCCGGCGCCAAAATCATAGCAGTGCGGCGCGATCAGGCTGTCCCGCGTGCCGATGAAGCGGTCGTCGAGCCAGACGGAGGTAACCCAGCGGCAGCGCTCCAGAAAGAGCGTCACGCGCTGGCCCTGCCACGCCGCGGGGAGGTCGATGTCGCATTGGTACCAGGCCGGCCCGGCGTAGTCGTAGAGCCGGTAGGGCCCGGCGAGCGTGGGCGGCTTGGTGTTCTTCGGACCCAGGCCCGCATCGTCCATCGTGCCGGGCAACGCGATGCGCTGCTGGCCCGCGAACCACTTCTGGGCCACGCCGACTTTTTGCTGGTCGATACGGAACCGCCACGAGCCCGCCAGCGAGCGCACCTCGGCGGCCGCGGTGGCCGACGCCACCAGTCCCAGCGCGGTCAGGCCGGCAGCCAGCAGCAAAGTTTCGCGGCATTTCATGGTTGGTAGCTCAAGGGAGTTGATGGATCGCACGGTTTGGAAACTCGAATCACCTCGCGGCTGGCGGCCGTTTCCACTTCGAGCTTGACCGGTGCGATCGAGGCGCCCTCCTCGTCGAACACCAGCAGCGTGTTCTCGCCGTCGCTGAGCCAGCACTCAGGCAGATACAGCCCCGGGGCCTTGATCTTCTCCGGATAGCGTCCCAGGTTGTGCCCGTTGAGCCACATCGTGCCGCGCGTCAGTCCTTGAGACGTGGCCCGCAGGATGCGGCCGGGGACGCTTTTCGTTGTGAAACTGGCCCGGTAAAAGGTGGGCATGCCGTTGCTGGCGGCCACCGGCTGCCAGGTGCCGTCCAAGGAGCCCGCGCCGCCGCGCATCCGCCAAGGCGCGACGTCCATCTTGTCGTGGCCGACACTGAGTTGCACGGGACCGAAAAGTCCCTTGCAGTGGAACTCGTCGAGCGTGCCCAGGTAGTTGAACGCCTTGTCGCGACCGCGATGCGAGGTCAACACGGCGATGACGTTGCGACCGGCCTTCATGGGCTTCTGGGCGTCGTAGCGGTGGCCATTGACCATGACGACCGCGTTGTCGGCACTGCCGCTGAAATGAAGCTCGGCCGGGCTGGCCGCTTTCAAATTCACCGCGGCGCGATACCAGCAGAACGCGCTGGTGTCGCCGTCGGCGCCCATCTGTTGCGGTTCGGCGGAACCCTTCCAGCCGGCATCGTCATAATCGGCGGCCGCTTCCGGGGCCAGCCGCATCCGCCAATCGCGCAGTTTTGGCGCGGGGGCCGTGTCAAGCGTCGTGTCGGCCCGCACGGCCAGGTGGTGAACCGTGCTACTGTACACGATCACTTTGCCGCACGAGGGCTGGCCGTAGGGACGCTCGATGGTCAGTGAGAATTTGCCTTTGCTGTAGCCGACGTCGCCCACGAACGCCGGGCCGCAGACCACGCAGTTGTCGAGGATCCACGTGCGGTCGGCCAACGCCGTGTTCATCGACACCACGCGGGTCTCCAGGCCATCGACCACAACGCTTTGCTCCTGTGGCTCGCCCTTGGGAAAGGTGAATCCGAGGTTCTTCTCGCGCCACCGCAGACTGCCGGTCTCGCCGGCCGGGCCATAGACGACCAACGTGTACGTCTTACCGTGTGATACCAGGCCGAGAATGCGCGCCTTGCACGCCACCGGGCTGATGCCGTTGACAAGCGGAACGCCGCTGACGGACTTCGCGCTGTTGCCGTCGAACGTGATGGTCGCGCCGGCGTCGCGAAATCGTGGCAATTCCTGCGCGAAGAGGTTGGCGCGCTTCATGCGGTAGTAGATCGGCCGCAGGTCGCCGGCCTGGCCGATGGCGGCGCCGTAATCGTAGCTGGCGGCCCCGCTGTCGTCGTTCCAGGTGTCGAAGTTGGTGCCGCCGTGGAGCATGTAGAAGTTGTGGCCGTTACCGCCGTGGGCGAGGATCTTCCAATTGTCGCGTTCCACCTCGCCAAACCGCTTGTCGTCCAGCGGGCCGTAGAGATTGAACCAGCCGGGCCAGAACTCGCTGCTGAACCAGGGCATTGTGCGGCCGGAAACGTTGCCCGGCGCGGGACCGCTGCCGTGATTCTGGCCGCTGAACCAGTAGGGCACCTCGATCCCCAGCGCCACGGCCTTGTGGCGCAGGTGGTCGAAGTACGGGTTGCCGTTGACGGTGCCCCAACCCTGCGGATGTTCGTTCTCCAGTTGCACCAGGATCACGTTGCCGCCCTTATGAATCTGGTGGGCGGCGACTATGGGAAGAATCTTGTCGTACCAATGATCGTTCCAGGCCAGGAACGCGGGATCGTTGGTGCGAACCTTGAAGGGCGGCTTGAATTTCAGCCACACTGGATACCCGCCCGAGTCCCATTCGGCGCACACGTAGGGGCCGACGCGGACGATCGCGTACAGGCCCAGCTCTTGCGCCGTGGCCAGAAACGCGCCGAAGTCCTTATCGCCGCTAAAATCCCACTCGTTCTCCCGCGGCTCGTGGAAGTTCCAGAAGGCATAGGTCTCGACCGTATTGAACCCGGCCCGCTTCAGCCGCAGCAGCCGGTCGCGCCAAAGCTCCCGCGGCACTCGCGGATAATGGATGCTGCCGGAAGCGACGTAGGTGTGCTGGCCATGAATGGTGAAGCCCTGGCCGTCCACGCGGATCGCCGCTTGCGCCGCCGGAGCTGGCGGATACATCTGGTCGTTGGCCGCGGCGCTGGCGGCAGTCAAGAGGGTCAGCAGAATTACCGGGAGTCTCATAGGAGTTCCTCAATCGTTTGGATTCTCTCGAAGGACGATCTTCACCGCGTCGCGGGCCCCCAGTTCGAGGATCGCGTCCAGGGCGGCCGCCACGCTTTGCGTCAGCCCGGGCAGGGCACTCAGGTCGGCATCCCAGAACCCGCGGTTGGCCAGTACGGAGTTTGCCAAGTCGTGGATGCTGCGGGCTGGGCGGTGTGCGGCCCAGGACTTCGCGAAGAAGTCGAGCACGGCCGGGTCGTCGCGGATCGGGTACGGCGATGGGCCGCGGCGTCCCCACAGTTCCATCGTAGCGTCGCGCTGGCCGCGGTAGAAGTGGATCAGCGCCGCCAGCGAGAAGGTTAGCGCCCGCGGCAGCCGGCCGTGGGCCTCCAGAAAATCGAGCAGCGAGGGCAGGACCCGCGCCTTCCATTTTGAGACGGAATTGAGCGCGATGCTCAGCAGGGCATGCTTCAAGAAGGGATTGCCGAACCGTTGGAACACGGCCTCCGCATAGTCGCGTTTTTCCCGTTCGCCCAACGGCACGCCCGGCAGGATCTCCTCCAACACGGCCTTCCGCACGAAAGCCCCGAGCAGAGGGTCGAGCATCATTTCGTGGACCGTATTCAGCCCCGCTTGGAAGGCGATCAGGGCCCCCGCGGTGTGGGCACCGTTGAGAATGCGGACCTTTCGCGTACGGTAGGGCGTCAGGTCGCCGGTCCAGACGACATTCAGCCCCGCCTTGTCCAGCGGCCATTCGTCGGCCAACCGGGCCGGCCCCTCGATGACCCACAAGTGAAAAAGCTCCCCCGCGTCCAGCAACTCGTCCTCGTAGCCCAGCTCGCCGGCCAAGCGTGCCGCATCGTCGCGGGGATAGCCGGAAACGATCCGATCCACGAGCGTGTTGAGGAAATGGTTGTGCTCTTCGATCCATCGGTGGAAATCGGGGCCCAGATTCCAGGCCTCGGCGTGCCGGAGGACGAAACGCTTGAGGTTGTCGCCGTTGCGGTCGATCAATTCGCAGGGTAGGAAGATCATCCCCTTTTCAGGATCGCCCTGGACGGCTCGAAAGCGCTCCAGCAGAAGCGCGGCCACCCTGGCCGGAAACGACCATGGGCAGACGCCCGGGCGGTAGGGTTCCTCGGCATAGACGATGCCGGCCTCGGTGGTGTTGGAAACGACGAACCGCACGCCCGGGTTGCGGAAGCAGTCGGCCAGCACGTCCCATTGTTGGCGAGGTTGCAGCGCCCGGCGCACCGCGGTAACGATTCGCCGCGACTCGACGACCTGCCCGTTCTGCACGCCGCGAAGCAGCACCGTGTAGAGGCCCTCCTGCCGGTTCAGGCCGTGGGCCATTTCTTGGCGAACCGGCGGCACGACCACGACGCTGCCGCCCAGCAGGCCCTTTTCGTTGGCGATGTCGACCATCCAATCGACAAACGCCCGCAAAAAAGCCCCTTCGCCAAACTGCACGATCTTTTCCGGCAGCTCCGCCGACACGCCCACGGGCGACTGCGGGACAAAACCCTGGCGGAGCAAGGATCGCGAAAGCCGTGGTATCATCGGGCCGATCGATCCTTATTCTGCTTGGCCAAGAGGGGCGCGGCAGTTGGATCGAAGACCCGATACGCGAGCAGTTT
>CAYYBU010000164.1:0-6298 GCA_964469945.1 uncultured Planctomycetaceae bacterium | reverse complement strand
AGGGTGCCACTGCCGCTTACCTGGTCGTTGACTGTGTTCGTCCCGCCGTCGGCAATCGAAAAGTGCGGGAGCGAGTTGATGTCGTAGACGAACTTAGCCAGGTTGTCGAGCACTTGCTGCTCGTAAATGTCCGAAAGTGTGCGGGCTTGCCGTACCGTGTTTCTCTGCAACTGCACATGCGTGCATCCCAGCGTCATTGAAATCGACACGCCAAGTACCGTGGCCAACAGCGTACTGTTTCGCATGACATCCCTCCAGAACAACCTCGCGTTGCGCTTTACGACGCCCTGACGGGCACCTTTGAAGAATTGTCGGTTATGCGGCAAATAACGGTTGATCCGATTTGATGGGATGTAGCGTTCTTGCGGCCCAACCGGTTCCGGTTATGCCGCGAGTGCGGATTGGGTAAACTTTGCGTGCATGAGCGAACCCTGGTACGGTGTCCTTGCGCCTTGTCAGGCTTTAGGACCGTTTACGGCCCTTTCCGCCGCAGGCGGTTTCCGGCCCGGCGTTCACGCCGGGTAGGGCGACCCACGGGGCAAGCAGTTTGGGTGGCGGCAGGCCTGTCAACCGCGTTTACGCGGTTCGCGTCCCGCACCAGATCAGCGCGAGCCACGTAAACGTGGCTGACAGAACTGACGCGAAGACGGAAATACCGGCTGCGCGGTTTCCTGGACCCGGCGTGAACGCCGGGCCGAGAACCGCCTGCGGCGGAAACGGGCGTGAACGCCTGTGCATGCTCCCCAGAGGCGAGCCACGCCGGAAAACGGGGCAGCGTTTGAAGATCGGCCCGCAATAGGCGAGTTTTCAGCAATCCGCCGGCCCGTTCCGGTAAGCGGGCGGACGGACTCTTGAAAGCTCGCCGCGTCCATGCTGGTGGCATGTCCCAGCTCCGCCACCACGCAAAATCGCCATTTCACCGAAAAATCCGGCGCAAACCATACCAAAACCGCGAACAGAGTGCCAAAATAGAGGTGGTGGATAAACTAGGAGGAGAAGAGGCTTGCCGCCGTTGGCTGGACCATTCATACTTGGATTAAGCGGGAAAAGGGGGACAGACGCCTTTTGCCGGTCTCTTCTTCGGAACATCGAGGCACGAGCATGGGCCGCATAGGGAACCTGTTGCGCAGGATTCGCCTCCCGGATCGGGCGGAACTGCGCGAGCGGGTTCACGACTGGATGCGCACCGAGGGCCGCTGGTATGCAACCAGCGCGGCGGTGCATTTCCTTGGCCTGATGTGCCTGCTGCTGGTGCCCGCGGCGCTGATGAAGTCCAACAGCAAGCTCGGCGTGGCCCCGTCATTCGAGAGCCCGGAGATGGAACAGCTTCCACCGGTGGAACTGTCGCATTTTAGGATGGGCACGCCGCCGCTGGATCCGACGGAACTGAACACGGAAACGCTACTGATGCTCGATCCGCCCGGTCATAAGGCCCAGTACAACGACGCCTCGCCGATTTTCAAGGAGGCGGGCGGCGGCACGCCGCAGGGCAACAAGCAGCTTAACTTCGGCGGCCTGGGGGGCTTCAATATCAAAGCATTCGGCGAGGGCGCGCGGGTTCGCGGCCGCGGCGGCGTCGGCAACGGCCTGGGAACGGGCACCCATGCGGGCTTCGGCGGCGCCGGCGAAGGTTTTGGCGGCCGCGGCAGCGGACATCGCGACGAACTGTTGAGCCGCTTCGGCGGCACGCGCGACACCGAACGCGCCGTGGGGGCCGCCCTGTACTGGCTCCATCGCCATCAAGAGGGCGGCGGCAACTGGAGCCTCGCGCAGTTCAGCCACCATTGCAAGGACCACCCGTGCAGCGGCGTCAGCAACCTCCGCGCCGACTCGGGCGCGACGGCCCTGGCGATCCTCTGCTATCTGGCCGCCGGACAAACGCACAAGTCCAACGGCCCCTACCGCGATACGATCCACAAGGGCTTGTTCTGGCTGGTGAAGAAACAGACCTCCGACGGCGACCTGGCGGCTGGCGGGGAGCAGCCCATGTATTCCCACGGCCTGGCCACGATCGCCTTGTGCGAAGCGTACGGCATGACGAAGGACCCGCACCTGGGCAACCCCGCACAGGCCGCGGTGGCCTTCATCGAGCGGGCGCAGAACACGGCTTCCGGGGGCTGGCGTTACGAGCCGCAGCAGTTTGGCGACACCTCGGTCTTCGGTTGGCAAGTGATGGCCTTGAAGAGCGCGCAGATGGCCGGCCTGGCCGTCAATTCGATGGCGCTGGAAAAGTGCGAAAAGTGGCTGTCGCTGGTGGCCAAAGGGGCTAACGGCGGCCTGTTCTCCTACCAGCAGTACGGGTCTGGGAAGGATATGCCGAGCCCGTCGATGACTGCCGTCGGACAACTCTGCCGGCAGTACATGGGGGCGGCGGCCGATTCGCCCGCCATGATCGAGGGCAAGGAGCTGCTGCGGGCCAACCCGCCGCTGAATTCCGAGTCGGCGCTGCGCGACACGTATTACTGGTACTACGCCACGCAGGTGATGTTCAACCTGGGCGGCCCGCAGTGGGACGAGTGGAACCGCGCCATGCGGCATACGCTGCTGGAAACGCAGTGCAAGGACGGCTGTGCGGCGGGCAGTTGGGACCCGGAACGGCCGACCTTGGACATCTGGGCCGGGAAGGGTGGGCGGATCGTCACCACGACGTTGTCGACGTTGACCTTGGAGGTCTACTATCGCTATCTGCCGCTCTACCAGATCAACCACAAGGAGCGGGCGCCGCTGGCGCCGCCCGCCGCGGGCGAGCCCGTGATGGTGCAAAATCCGGCGCAGAATCCGGCGCAGAATCCGGCCACCGATCCGCATCCGCTGGAGAAGCCGGCCGACGCGCCGGCGGCCAGTCATGGCATTGGGCTCTGAGTGCCGGTAAAATGACGCCTTGTGGTGCAGGCGTCTCGCCTGCGCTGAACATGCAGGCGGGACGCCTGCACTACAACGAGCTTCGACGAACGTATGGGCATTCTGTCGCGGATCTTGGTTTTGGCCGTTGCGGCGGTCGCCGTACAACTAGAGGGAACCGCGCCCGCGGCGACGGGCCGGGCCGCGCGCCCGGGCGTCCTGGAACTCGATTCGCATTCGGAATTTTCCCATATCCGCGTCCGCCGGCAGGGCAACCTCCGCACCCTGTTGTTCGTACGGGATGCGGGCGAAGAAGTCGTGCAGTCGATCGTCAACCTCAAGAAGCCCTACGAGTTGCTCAACTCCTATGCGCGGGCGATGTTCGCCAGCTATTTGTTGAAGCCCCAGCCAGAGCGCGTGCTGATCGTGGGCTTGGGGGGCGGGGCCATGGTCCACTTTCTGGAACACTACGACCCGGACACGAAGGTGGACGTCGTGGAGATCGATCCGGCCGTCGTGCAAATTGCCGACCGCTACTTCGATGTCCGCTCGGGCGGGAACATCCACGTCATCACCGGCGACGGGCTGCGTTATCTGGCGGAGACGGAGAAACACTACGGCGTTATTTATATGGATGCCTTCCTGAAGCCCTCGGCCGACACCGACGCGACCGGCGCGCCGCTGGCCATGAAGACCGCGCAGTTTTACAAGCAGTTGCAGAAGCGGCTGACGGCCAGGGGAGTGGTGGTCTTCAACGTGAATCCGCATCGGGGCATGGAGGCCGATCTGCGCGCGATCCGCGGCGCGTTCGCCCAGAGCTATGTGTTTCACACCGCCGACACGAACCTGATCGTATTGGCCACGACCGTGGCCACGCGGGAAGAGCCGGCCGCGTTGCGCGCCCGGGCCAAGGAGCTCGACCGCCGCTTGAAGGCGACGTTTTCTTTCCAGGAGTTGCTCCGGGGGCTGGCCCGCTAGCGTCCAGGGAAGTGACCGTTCACAGGGCGGGAAGGAAGGGGACAGGTCCATGTTTTCGGGCCAAGTCATCCCTGCAAATCAGGCTCAAGGGCCGAAGAATGGACCAGTCCCCGCCCGCCCTGTGAACGGTTACCAAGGGAAGCGGTTTGTAAAGCTTACAAACGGTTTGCTCGTTGGCCGGGACCCGCCCCGGGGAGCGAGTCATGTTGTTATCATCTTGCGGAGAAACGACTTGCGGTTGTTTGCTGGTTTAATCGGGCAGCGATCATTCTGATTGGCACGCCAACTGCTATAAGCATAAGACCGACAGGATACTGATCCGGTTCGAGTGGTCCCGGGCAGCCCGCACGCCCGGGACGCACCCGCTCCGGTCGAGAACGAGTACCGTGAATCTTAGGTAACACGCCACTACGGCGAACCAAACCCACTCCGGGAAAGAGCCATTTTTTCACGGTCCAAGGGCCCGCTTGGCGCTTCGAGTGCCAAGCGGGCCCTTTTTTTGTAGACAATTTTCACGCTGGCGCGTTCTCGGCCCCCACGAGGCGACGAACGCCTTCGACGAAAACCTTGAAGCTGTGTGACTTATTGGCCTCAACATTCAAGTTTGGCGCGATGATTCTTGATCCACCAACCTTCTGATAATCGGACACCAATCTGCGAAGCTCCCCTTCCGCATTAACCAGTCGATCTGGGTCACAAAACTTACGCTCCTGCTGACGTTTGGCGATCCCGCTCAATTCGTATGCTTTCTCCACCGCTGCAAGGTCACCTACAAACCATGACTCCAAGTGATGGCAAACAATCCGAACGAGTGTGTCTGGACGAAAACCCTCTTTGCAGAGTTGCGCTAGCTTCCGCTTGACTTTTTTGCAGTCGCCCGCATCTTTGTCGCGAACCACAACGAATTGAACGCCGGGAACTTTCCACGCCCGCAGCTTTCGAGGTATGGATTTTTCCAAGTCATTCTTGCCTTCGTGAGGAATGAAGCGACAAGTAATGTGATGAGGAACCAAAGGCGGCACTACGACTTGCAAGACTTCTTGCATGGAGCGTTCTTCGAGAAGAAAGACCAATTCGTTCATTTTGGATCGGCTCCCTCGAAAAAGCCCTGTTTCCACAGTGTTCCCAGTTGGTCGCCCTCGTTTACCAAATTCTGAAGCAACTCGATCTCAGATGCCCGACGAATCTGAGTATACCCCTCCACCTTGGTCAGCCAGAACACTTCATCGAGCCTCCCGGCATTGAGAAAATCGGGTGAGTGCGTGGAAACCATGACTTGGCCGCCCCGCCCCGCATAACTACGAAACTCCTCGGCAAGTTCCTCAAGGAGCCGAGGATACAACTGGTTCTCCGGCTCCTCGACACAGAGTAGGGGGTGGGGTGAAGGGTCGTGAAGCAAGACCAGGTAGGCGAACATCTTGATTGTGCCATCCGAAACATATTTCGCGATGAATGGGTCTTGGAAGGCCCCGTCCTGGAAACGCAACACAATCCTGCCGTCCACGGTCGATTCTGCGTCAACCTTTGTTATCCCCGGAACCCGTTGGGCCATCTTGCGAAGAATGAGGTCGAACACCTTGCGATGTCGTTCATACAGATTCTGGGCGACTAGAGGCAAGTTTTCGCCTGTTGCCGAAAGGTGCTCGGCGACGCCTGCCTCCTGGCTGGGGCGCGCCTGCTCGATATGAAAATCGGAAACGTGCCAGTTTTCGATCAGGTGGCGAAAGAGGCTGGCGGCCTTGAAACGCTGGAATTGTCCGAGCCCTTTGATAGCGAGAATCTCTGGCGACTCCAAGACTTGGTCCTCGCGTATCATCTCCGCTTCCGATCCAACTTGATCCATCTCGTTAGTGATGGCAAAACCCCTTCCTGCGCTAAAATCCAGGAAGTGCCACGGTTGTCCTTTGCTGCCCCGGCGATACTTCAAGACCTCGCGGGCAACCACGGGTCGCCCCTCGCGCTCGTCAATGTCGAGGCCGTAGGTCAGCAACGGCTTCTTGGACGATTCACGGAATTTGATCTCAAAGGCAATCGGTCCTTCTGTATTGCGGCTACGAATCTCCTTGAATCCGCCACGCTTTTGCAACGCCGTATGGACATTGCCGATCAAAGCGTCCCGAAGGAAACCGAACACGTCAAATAGTGTACTCTTGCCTGAGCCATTTGCGCCGACAAACACGGATAGATTAGGCAGCGGACCGGACGTGGCATCACCAATCTGGGCGTGCTTGAAGACGCGGTAGTTTTTGATCTCTAATGACTCGATTCTCATTAATCGCTCCTCGCACAGCTCGGACTCGATGCGGCTGCAACGCCATCATGCCCCGCGGGCACGCCTGGGTGTCGCCTTATCGTTCATAGCCATTTGTCTACAAACTGGACTTTTGCAAACTCTCAAATGACGTTGGAAAAATAGGGGTTTTGGGGGTCTAATATTGGCGTTTTGGCCCGGCGCAGGACGGCCGGGCCGGTCAAGGGG
>CAYYBU010000163.1:0-6317 GCA_964469945.1 uncultured Planctomycetaceae bacterium | reverse complement strand
AGCGGGCCCTGCTCAGCGCCATCGCCATCTGCGATCCCATTCTTTACCGCCCGCCGGTCCACGTGGGCGGCTCCGGCGCGACCCCGGCGGCCACTTCGCCCCCGTCCGGTGCGTTCAGTCCTTCCCAAATCCTCACGGCCTACGGGATCAGTTCGATCAGCGTGAACGGGGTGGCCGGCACGGGCAGTGGCCAGACCATCGCCATCATCGACGCCTACAACGATCCCGATATCATCAGCGACGCGGCGACCTTCAGCACCCAGTTCGGCCTGCCGCAATTCAACGCCGGCGGCCCGACGTTCACCGTGCTCAGCGAGAGCGGCAACGCCATCGCGAACCAGACCGGTAGCCCGTCGTCGCCCACCAATGCCACGGCCGGCTCCACGGGTTGGGGGACGGAGATCTCGTTGGACGTGGAGTGGGCTCACTCGGTTGCCCCCCAGGCCAACATCATCCTCTTCGAGGCCAACAGTGCTGATTTGTCGGACCTGCTGACCACGGTCCAGACGGCCGCCGTCTATACGGGCGTCGCGGCCCCCTCCGGCGTTTCCGTGGTCTCGATGAGCTGGGGCGCCAGCGAATTCTCCGGCGAGACTTCGTACGACGCGGATTTCGCCACGCCCAGCGGTCACGCGAACATCACCTTTCTGGCATCCACGGGCGATACCAGCGCCCCGGGCGAGTATCCAGCCTATTCGCCCGACGTCATCGCCGTCGGCGGCACCACGCTGACCCTCAACACCAACAACACCTGGCAGAGCGAAACCGCCTGGGGCACCGGCAGCAGCGGCGCCGAGGGGGGCGGCGGCGGCAAGAGCTCCTACGAAGCGGAGCCGAGTTACCAAGACGCGGTGCAGACCACGGGCAAGCGGGAAACGCCCGACGTCTCCTTCGACGCCAATCCCAGCACCGGCGTGCCGATCTGCGATTCCTACGATTTCGGCGCCAGCCCCTGGCAGCAATACGGCGGCACCAGCCTGTCGTGCCCGTGCTGGGCCGGTTTGATCGCCATCGCTGACCAGTTCCGGGCCAGTGAAGACGTCGGCCTGCTCAGCAGCAACAACAGCAACGGCAGCAACTACTCGGCGCAGACGGACCTCTACGGCCTGTATAGCCTGACGACCACCCCATACTCGAACGGCGCTTTCCACGACATCACCAGCGGCAGTAACGGCAACGCGGCCGGCACCGGCTACGACCTGGTTACCGGCATCGGCACGCCCATCGCCAACGTTCTGGTGCCCGCGCTGGTGCCCTCAGCAGTGCCCGATCTGACCGTCGGCATGACCGCTTCCCCGGCGAGTGTTTTTCACCCCGGCGACACCAGCGACACATACACCATCACCGTGACCAACTCCGGCACCGGGGCCACCAGCGGCATGGTGAGCCTGGTCGATACGCTGCCGGCGGGACTGACGGCCACGGCCTTCAGCGGCGCCGGCTGGACGCTGAATCTCTCTACCCTGACGGCCACCCGCAGCGACCCCCTGGCCGTCGGCGCCAGCTACGCCGCGCTGACGCTAACGGTTAGCGTGGCCGCCGGCGCCTCGGGCAGCGCCACCAACACGGCCACCGTTTCCGGCGGCAGCGAGATCAACACCGCCAACGACACCACCAGCGATACGGTGACCATCGCCCCGCCGGCCGACTTGACCGTCAGCGTGACCGATTCGGGGAATTTCAAGCAGGGCAACGCCGCCGACACGTATACCATCACGGTGACCAACTCCGGCACCGGGGCCACCAGCGGCACGGTAAGCCTGATCGACACGCTGCCGGTGGGACTGACGGCCACGGCCTTCAGCGGCACCGGCTGGACGGTGACGCTTTCCACCCTGACGGCTACCCGCAGCGACGTCCTGGCCGCCGGCGCCAGCTACACGGCGCTGACGCTAACGGTCGGCGTGGCCGAAAATGCGCCGACCAGCGTCACCAACACGGTCACCGTTTCCGGCGGCGGCGAAACCGACACCGCCAACGATACGGCCAGCGACACCAGCGGCATCGCGGTCGTCATTCCGGACATTACCGGCAGCACGCCTGCGCTCACCGGCGGCACGCTCACCGCCGGCGTCACCACGCTGGCGATCAGCTTCAGCGAGGCCATGACCGGCGCCGGCGCCGCGGCCAATTACGAGCTTCGCGGCGTGGGTTCCGACGGCCTGTTCAACACGTCCGACGATGTCATTAGGCCGCTGAGCGTCTCGTACAGCGGCGCCACGGCGACGTTGACCTTCGCCGCGTTGACGGAGAGCGTCTATCGGCTGACCGTGCTGGACACGATCACCAACACGGCTGGCGTCGCGATTGAGGGCAACGGCGACGGCGGGTCCAGCGGCAATTGGGTCACCGATTTTGTCGTGGTGCCCGGCAACACCCTGCTGGGCAGCGCGGCAACGGTCGGCTCGAACATGTCCGCCCCGTTTTCCGTCGCGACAGGCGACTTCACCGGCAATGGCAAGCTCGATCTGGCCGTGGCCAACTCCGGCAACGATACCATCCAGATCCTACTGAACAACGGCAACGGCACCTTTACCGCCGGCAACAGCTATGCCACGCCCACGGGTTATTATGGCGACGCCGTCCCTTACACCGTGATCACGGGCGACTGCAACGGCGACGGCAAGCTCGACCTGGCCGTGGCCTGCTACAGCAACGTCCGAAACCGTGGCAGCGGCGCGGTCGAGGTCTTCCTCGGCAATGGCGACGGCACGTTTTCCGTCGGCAGCCAATACCAGGGGAGCGGCCACGGGACCAGCTTCAATCCGATCGGCATCGCGGCCGCCGACTTCAACGGCGATGGCAAGCTCGACTTGGCAGTGGCCAATTACTCCAACAGCCAGGTCGACATTTTCACGGGCAACGGCGACGGCACGTTTTCCACCACCCTCGCCACGTATGGCTCGGGCGGTACCGATCCTTACGGCCTGGTGGTCGGCGACTTCAACGGCGATGGCCATCCCGACATCGCCGTGGCAAACTACGGCAGCAACAACGTCGGCGTGCTGCTGAATACAGGCACGGGCGCCTTCGCCGCCGCCGTGACTTACAGCAGCGGCGGCAGCGAACCTCGCAGCCTGGCGGTCGGCGACTTCAACGGCGACGGCAAGCCCGATCTGGTCGTGGGGAATTACGCCAGCGGTACGATCGGAATTCTCTTGAACAAGGGCGCCGGCACCTTCGCCACGGCGGTGACCTACAGCACCGGCGGCACCGATGTCGAGGGCGTCGCGGTGGCCGACTTCAACGGCGACGGCCGCCCGGACGTGGTCGCGACCAACAGCGGCAGCAATACGATCGGCGTCCTTCTGAACAACGGCAACGGCACCTTCGCGGCCGCCACCACCTTCAGTACCGGCAGCAGCTCTGCTCCCTATGGCGTGGCGGCCGGCAATTTCAGCGGCGATGGCAAAGCCGACGTCGTGGTGACCGATTCTTCGTCATCCACCAACGCCGTGGCCATTCTGCCGAACCTCTATGGCCCTTCCCCGCTTCCGCTGACCACGCCCAACGGCTTCACCTTCAACGTCGCCACCGGCCAGTTTGGTCCCGGCGAGTTCGTCTCTGGCACGGGCAGCGGCAGTTTCAGCGGCCAGAACGACGCCTTCACCGGCGATGGCCGGCTGTACGTCGACGGCAGCCTGTTCAGTCCCGCCGCGGGCACTTCTGCCGGCCCGGCCAACGGCGGACAAAGCCTGCTGCTGGGCAGCGGCACGGCCGCCGGCTTGACCGTCTCCCGCGAAGTCACCGTGCCCGATACGGGCAGCCAGGACTTCGCCCGCACTGTCGATACCTTCACCAATTCCACCGGCTCGTCGATTACGACCACGGTGCAGATCGTCGCCAACCTCGGCTCCAGTGAAGCGACCACGGTGTTTGCCACTTCCGCCGGCGGCACGACGGTCGCCCCGGGCGATCAGTGGATTGCCACCGACGGCAGCGGCACGCCGGCGATTGTCACTTATATCCACGGCCCGCTGAGCTTGCAGCCGACTTCCGAAAGCATCAATGGCAGCGACCTGCAGTGGACCTACAGCATCACGGTGGCTGCCGGCTCGAGCGTCAGTCTGGCCTATTTCACCATCGTAGCCACGACCCCCGCGGCGGCCGTCGCCGCGGCCAACGCCCTGGTCGGCAGCAGCGGTTTCGGCGGCCAAGCCGCCGCCTACCTCAGCGCGGCCCAGCTCCAGTCATTGGCCAATTTCGCCAACACGTCGCCGGTGTTGACGCCGCCGTCGCCGCCCGTCGCCGGCACGCTCCTCAGCGACGTCACCCTCTTCCATTTCAGCGACAGCAGCGCGGGCGCGAACGTCAACAACTACACGGCCGTCATCACCTGGGGCGACGGCGCCACCTCGACGGTGACCAGCACGCCCGGCAGCGGCGGCCAGATCGTCGTCGACGCCAATGGCGGCTACGATGTCCTCGGCTCGCACGTCTACACGCAGGCGACGCTGAGCCCCATGACGCTCGGCGTTCAGGTCACCAACGGCGCGGGCACGATCGGCGCCAGCGATCCGAATTTCACCGTGCTGGACGCGCCGCTGTCGGCCGCAAGCTTGACCCCGCCGCTGGCCACCGCCGAGGTGGCCTTTAGCGACGCGCTCGTCTTCCACTTCAGCGACGCCAATGCGTATGCCACGGCCAGCGACTTTTCGGCCGTCATCACCTGGGGCGACGGCGGCACCTCGACGGTGACCGCCACGGCCGGCGCCGGCGGCCAGATCGTCGCCGACGCCGGCGGCTTCGACGTGCTGGGCTCATATACCTACGCGCAGCCCCTCAGCGGCGCGACGTTCAGCGTGCAGGTGTCCGACGACGATGGCGCCAGCACCGGCGCCAGCCAATCGGGCTTCAGCGTGGCCGACCAGCCGCTTCTGGCCAGCGGCGGCATCAACTTGTCGTTCGCGCAAGGGCAGGCCATCGCCGCCGAGACCGTGCTGACCACCTTCACCGATCCCGGCGGAGCCCAACCGCTGAGCAACTACTCGGCCACCATCGATTGGGGCGACGGCACGGCCGCCTCCCCGGGCGTCCTGTCGTTGGCCAACGGCATCTTCACCGTCGAGGCCGGCCACAGCTACGCGACCATGGCCAGCCCCTATACGGTTCTGGTGAGCATCGTCCACAACGCGATGCCGGCGGTCACCGTGACCGACACGGCCAGCATCAGCGGCCCACATACCATGGCCTGGGTTGCGGCCGGCAACGGAAATTGGATCGATGACGATTGGGAAAATCAACCGCCCTCGTATCCCGACGACACGATCGACGCCCAGGTGAACGCGGCCGTGGTCGTTACCGTGACCTCCAGTCAGGCGGTCAATTCGCTGACGCTCTCCGACGGCGCCACGCTCGTCATTGCGGCCGGCGCAACCCTCACGGTGACCGATGGCGTCACGCTCAGTTCAGGTGCCAGCGTGGAGGTGGAAAGCGGCGCGACCCTCGTGCTTGCCGGCCTGGTGCAAGGGTCCGGCACGGCCGGCGTCACGCTCGACGGCGGCACGCTGGAAGCCAGCGGCGCATTCACCTCGACCGTGCCCATCACGATCGGCGCCGGCAGCGCCACGGTGAACACCAACGGTTTCAGCGTCACCCTTGCCGGCAACGTGATTTCCACGGGCGGCGGCTTGACCACGTTCGGCGCCGGCGCGCTGATCCTCAGCGGGGCCAACAACGACGGCGGCACTACCGTGAGCAACGGCACGCTGGTCCTGACCAGCGCCGCGGCGCTGTCGAGCATGGGCAGCCTGGTGGTCAGCGACGGCAACCTCGCGGTGTTGGACAGCAGCGGGGCCGGCGACGCTGCGGCGGCGGCCGATACGGCAACACTATCGGCTGCCGCACCGCAGGTCGAAACACCGGCCGCTGCCGCCAGTCCGGCCAATGCGGTTGTCGCGGCCCCCGCAGCGCCGGCCACAGTTCCCGCCACGGCGGCAGCTTCGACTGTGGGGATGATTGTCACTGTTTCCACGTCAACGGGTGCCACTGGCTCTGCCAGTGTCGCTCTCCTGTACTCCACAACGCCCGCCAGCGTCAATCCGCCCAAAGCACTGGCAGAGCCAGTGGCGCCCGTTGCAGGAATCGTATCCGGCACACTCCGTGTGCCGTTGATCCGCACGCGGAGTGTGCGGAGTACGTTGCCGGTCCAAAGCACGGTGACGGCCACGGCGCCCAAGGTGGTTGCCGTCGGCGCCGCGGCGGTCGTTACCGCACTTCCCGCCAGCGCCCGTGCCGTGGCGGATGCCGGCCTGCTCGCCTGGGTTGCCGACGCGCCGGCCCAGCTCGCGCCGGCCGCCACCGGCCGCTTGTCGCCC
>CAYYBU010000162.1:0-6417 GCA_964469945.1 uncultured Planctomycetaceae bacterium | reverse complement strand
GGCCGGAAATCTACCAAATCGAGTCAAATCACGGAATAGATGTTGGACAGGTGCTAAGGGCGCGGGGCCTAACGTCGTTCACGCGCGGGGATGGAACTTGTGGTGGACCGCCTTCAGCCGCGCGGCATCCACATGCGTGTAGATTTGCGTGGTGGCGATGCTGGCGTGGCCCAGCATCTCCTGGACCTGGCGGAGGTCGGCGCCGCCGCTGAGCAGGTGGGTGGCGAAGCTGTGCCGCAGCGTGTGCGGACTGATCTCCGGCGGCGCGCCGATTCGCCGGGCGTAACGCTTCAGTAGTTCCCAAATCCGCTCGCGACGCAAGCGGCGGCCGCGGTAGGAGAGCAAGACCCAGTCGGCCGCGGGCGAGGCCTGGGCCGCCAACGGGCCACGTTCCTGCTCCAGATAGGCGGCGACGGCGGCGATCGCCCGGCCGCCCACCGGCACCACCCGCTGCTTATCACCCTTGCCGCGGCAGATGCAATAGCCTTCCTCCAGATGCATGTCGCAAAGCCGCAGGTTCGACAGCTCCGAGGCCCGGCAGCCGGTGGCGTAGAGCAGTTCGAGCATGGCCCGGTCGCGGCGCCAACAGGGATCGCCGTCGTGGGGACACTGGAAGAGCTGCTCGATCTGCTGCGGGCTGAGCACCTTGGGCACGCGCTCCCAGAGTTTCTGGCTGCCCAGCAATTCGGCCAGGTTCTCTTGCAAGGCCCCTTCCAATTGGAGGTAGCGGAAAAAGACCTTCAGCGAGACGATGTGCCGGGCGATGCTGGCCGGGGCCAACTCCTTGCCGTGCAGCCAACCGGCATAATCGGCCAGGTCGCGGATCGACAAGGCGGCAATGCTGCGGCCGGCCAGCCACTCGAAGAACCGCCGGATGTCGCGGCCGTAGGCGGCCACGGTGTTGTCGGCCAGATGGCACTCGGCGGCGACGTAAGTGATGAAGGCGGCCAGCCACGTATCGGCCAGGTTTCGCGGCGGCGGCGGCTTGGGACGCAACGGTTTGCGGAAAGGAAAGACCATGCTACAAACTTTCGGACGTAGGCTGGGCAATCTTGACCATTGCCGCCGGGGGGCGTTTTCTCGGCCCGTGTTGTCCATTACAATCGAAGTTTCCGATACCTCCTCCATCCCCAGGGACAGGCCCTTACTATCATGGCTCCCCCGACGATGCCCATCATGGCGTTATGCGAAATGCTTCCCGGCCAGGAGGCCGACCTGTTCGTGCTCATGACGGCCAAGGAGCAGTTGACCACGCGGGAAGGAAAGCCGTACTTCAAGGTCGCCTTCCGCGACCGGCAACGCGAGGTCAGCTTTCCCATCTGGGACAACGCTCCCCTGGCGGCCGACTGCCGCGAACACTGGAACCCAGGCGTGTTCTACAAGATCCGCGCCGTCTATCGCGAGACCAACTACGGCCCGCAGTTGGACATCCGCAAGATCCGCGAGGTGGTCGACGCCGATGCAGCCGACGGTTTCGATGCCACCGCCTGCCTGCCGCAGTCGCGCTTCGAGCCGCAGCAGATGTTCGAGGAACTGCTGGAGATCGTCCGCCAGCAGATCGCCTGCGCGCCGTTGCGGGCGTTGGTCGAATCGATCCTGCTCGCGAATCGCCCGCTGCTGCTGCGTCTGCCGGCGGCCCGGCACAACCATCATGCCTTCGTCGCCGGTTGGCTGGAGCACACCCTGAGCGTGACGCGAACCGCCATCTACCTGGCGGAGAAGTACGCCAATTATTATCCCGAGATGGAGCCGCCGCTGGACCGCGGCATGGTCGTCGCCGGGGCCATCTTGCACGACATCGGCAAGATCCGCGAGTTGGACCAGCAGCCGCAAGGAACGATCTACACGGCCGAAGGGGGCCTGATCGGCCACATGCTCCTGGGCCGCGACATCGTTCGCGAGGCCGCGGCCGCCACGCCCCTGCCGGGCGATTTGCTGCTGCGGCTGGAGCACTTGATCATCGCGCACCAGCGGCTGCCGGAATGGGGATCGCCTAAGCCGCCGATGACCCCGGAGGCGCTGCTGGTCCATTATGCCGACGACATCGACGCCAAGTTCTGCATGATGAGCACCATCCTGGCCACCGACGGCAACAGCGGCCCGTTGACCTCGAAGAAGAACGTGCTCATGCAGCAGGTGTATCGCGGTTCGGGCGTGGCGACGGAATAAGTCCCGGGTTCGTAGTATCCGGCACACTCCGAGCTTGTGAAAAAATCCCCGCTGGCTCGACGCAAGCCGTTAATTTCCAACGCGCGACTCCACCCCTTTGGTGGATTTTTTCACACGCTCTCCGAGTGCCGCTGGCCCGGCGGCACACGGAGTGTGCCGGATACATGGGGGGCCTGGCCAAGCAACAATTGCTCCGCTGGTCGACGACGAGCTATCGCTCGAATTCGAGTCGTCGCCGCTGAAGCGCCTGCATGATTTCCGGCGATTCCTTAAGCTCGGCCAAGGGTTGCAGTTGGTCGCCGATGTAGGTCCAATCGAGTTTGCCAGTCTGCCGAACGATAATCCCCTCCACGTCCAACCAATCTTTGGTACGAGCAGCGAAGGCCTTCATCACGACGAGATCCTCGGCCGAACAAGTGAGAAGGAGCGTTTCCGGCGTATAGGGAAAGACGCTCGATCGTGCAACGACCGACTCCTCGAAAGGCAATCCGCCCAGGGCAATGTCCAAACCAACGCCGGAGGGAACACTTGCGAGCAGGACGCGGCGCGTGAGGGCAAAATCGACGGCGTTTTCGATGCGGGCGGCAAAGTGCTGAAGCAACGTGCGGACAAAGGGCTCTTCGCCGCCAAAACCCGTCAACAGGGTCAAATCGACGTCGATCGTCTCTCGCGGCTCCCCCCAACGCTGCAACGCCAGACCGCCGATGAAGCAAAACCGCCAATGCTGCGCTTCGCAGAGAGTCTGGAGTTCCGCAGCGGCACGGATAACCTCAATCACGGCCGGCAGCCTTCTTGAACCATTGCTGTTGTTCTACCAGCCCGGAAGTAGGCCGCTGCGCCCGCGGCGGAATTCGGTAGTCGGCGGGGCCACATAACAAGGCAATGGCTCGTTGGGGATCCAATCGACGCAACTCCGCCCGCCGCACGCGCTCGAGGTCTCGCCCCGCCTGCTGCCACGCCTGCACCCAGCGGCGTCCCAAAGCCAGTTCTTCGGGCGTCCAATTCTTTAGTTCCATAGGATCATTATACCACAATCGGTCTTTCTCAGGCTGGTGGGGCATCCGGCACACTCCCGGCGGCACACGAAGTGTGCCGGATACATGGGGGGCTGGCCCGGCAACAATTGCCGCGTGCGTCGGCGTTGCGCACCGATGCCCGATGCGGCGGGTCGTGCGGCGCAACTGCTTTTCGTAACAAGGGTTATGGCTGCTTTTTCGTCGCAAACATGTTGGTCAACAGAAGTCCGCTTTTTCCACTTTGGCCCCTCCCCCTTCGACCCTTTGTTGGACACCCGCAGACGGCGATTGGACCCGGACGATGGGCGGAATCGCCTAGGGAAGTGTTTTGACAGCAATTTGCCAAGGAGCATCGCAAGCGTCGAATATTGACCTCGCGCGCGGTTGCACTCCGGGGTTACCGCGATGGTATCCCATACGCACTGAGTTAAGGGAGTGCCTCCCCAATGTCTCATCCCCTCTCCCGGATGGAGAGGGGACCGGAAAAAAACGCCGCCTCCACCTTAATTTCGTGCCTATGGGGTTACCGCGATGGCATCCTACCGCTGCGGCCGGCCGGCCGACAAGCTCAAGAAGCGAGCCACTTGCTTCCCCCAGCACGGGCCTACACGGCTTTTTTGTGCCAGCCGTGCGGCCGAGGGGGACAGTCCCATTTTCGTGGCCTCCTGCCACAAAAATCGGGACAGTCCCCCCAGCACGGATGCGGTTCGACATTATTCTCCCGGGGGCCGCGGCTCTGAATCAGTGCGATCGGCACAGCCCCCTTCCCGCGACGAGGATCGTTCTCACCCCATGCTCCTCTCTTGTCTGTCCCTCGCTCGCGCTTCAGGCGTCCATGCGGGCGTGAATAATCCGGAGATAAGACGTTTTTTGAAACTTCATGGAATAAATCTTTCACGTCGCTTGGAAGAAAATGAAACAAAATGCTTGCTTTCTTTCGCTTTTTCTGCCATACTCAAGAAAGCCGGTCTTGAACTGCAACTGGAGTCGCCTCCCCCCGTGCTTGCCGAAGAACGTCGCAACCGTCTGCTGGAACTGGTGCGAGTCCGCCGTTTCGCCTCCCTGCCGGAGTTGGCCGAGCAGTTGGAAGTCTCCGAATCGACGGTGCGTCGCGACGTGGAATCGCTGGAAGAGCAAGGCACGGCGCGGCGGATTCATGGGGGGGTCCTCTATGCGGGGAATTCGCCCAAGCTGCCCCACTTCGACGTTCGCCAGCCGGCCCAATGGGAACTGAAGCGGGCCATCGCCGAAAAGGCCGTCGCACTGATCGACGATGACGACACCGTACTTATGGATGGTGGAAGCACCACCTATGAGGTTGCTCGACTGCTCCTGGGCCGCTCGCTCCACGTGGTGACCAATTCGTTGCCGGTGGCCAATTTGTTCGCCGCCGACACCAACAGCGACCTAGTATTGATCGGTGGAAATATTTGTCCGCGGTCGGGCGTGACCCGTGGTCCTTATGCCGACGAGATGCTCGGCAGGGTCCGCGTCCGCAAGACCGTCATGAGCACGGCGGCGGTCAGCGACGAGGGTTTGTTCAACAACAATCTGCTGCTGATCGAAACCGAGCGGGCCATGATGCGGGCGGCCGACCAGGTGATCGTCGTCGTGGACAGCACGAAATTCGGACACCAAAGCCTCGGCCACGTATGTCCCTTGCAGGCCGTACACCACTTCGTGGTCGATAGCCACCTCAGCGAAGCCTGGCAAAACAAAATCATCGCCGCGGGTGTCGACCTCTTGGTGGCCGACGTAACCGCGAACACACCGAGCACCGAACCACGAAATCACCCATGAGCATTGCCGCTACCATCGATCGCAGTGTGGTGGAACAGATTGTCCGCCAAATCGTGCTGGCGCAGGTCGGCGGACCCGCGGACAAGCCGAACCTGGCGGTGAGTGTGTCGGCACGCCACCTGCACCTGACCGATCAAGACACCGAGACCCTGTTTGGCCCGGGCCATAAGCTGACCGTCGCCAAGGACCTCTACCAGGACGGCTATTACGCCGCCGAGGAGACGGTCATGGTGGTGGGGCCGCGGCGGCGCATGCTGCCCATGGTCCGCGTGCTGGGGCCGACGCGGCCGGAAACCCAGGTCGAGCTGGCCTTCACCGACGGCATTTCGCTGGGCATCGACCTGCCGGTGCGGATCAGCGGCAAGATTGCCGGCACGCCGGGCTGCGTGCTGGTGGGGCCCAAGGGGGTCGTGGAATTGAAACAGGGCGTGATCCGCGCGCAGCGGCACGTCCACATGGGGCCTGCCGACGCGCGGCATTACGGCGTGGCCGACGGCGACCTCATGCATTTGCGGATCCAGTCGAGTTGCAGCACGCTCTTCGAGGACGTGCCGGTGCGGGTGGGCAAGAAGATCAAACTGGAGGTCCACCTCGACACCGACGAAGGCAACGCCTGCGATATCGACCACGCCACGAGAGTTGAGTTGTTCAAACCCTAGAGTTTCTGACACGGAGAATCCAATTATGGCAAAAATGATGGAAGCGTTGGGCATGATCGAGGCCAAGGGCTTTGTGGTCCTGGTCGAAGCCACCGACGCCATGTTGAAGGCCGCCAACGTCGAGTTCATCGGCTGGGACAAGGTCGGTAGCGGTCTGGTCAGCGCGTTCGTGACCGGCGACGTGGCTGCCGTGAAGGCCGCCACCGATGCGGGCGCCGCCGCCGGCGGCCGGCTGGGCGAGATCGTCAGCGTGCAGGTCATTCCGCGGCCGCACGAGGACATCGAGATCATTCTGCCCCCGCGCCCCAAGAAGGCCGTGGCCAAGTAGGCACCCTCCCCCGTTTACAAGCAATCATTTTATTTCCAAAGAAGAAGGGAACTTTTCACCATGCAAGACGCCATTGGACTGCTGGAAACCAAGGGCCTGGTGGCCCTCGTCGAAGCGACCGATGCCATGGCCAAGGCCGCGAACGTACAGATCGTCAAGCGCATTCAGATCGGCGGCGGACTCGTGACCACCGTGGTCCGCGGCGACGTGGGCAGCGTGCGGGCCGCCGTCGAGGCCGGCAGCAACGCGGCCGCCCAGATTGGCGAAGTCATCGCCAGCCACATCATTCCGCGGCCGGCCGACGGAGTGATCGAAGCGTATTTGTCGTAAGCGGTAGGGTGGGACGAGCGGAGCGAAGGCCCACCATGCGTTGGCCAGCCGCGTCGCAAAAGGCAAAACGCCCTCACCCCCGGCCCCTCTCCCGTCGAACGGGCGAGGGGAGTTG
>CAYYBU010000161.1:0-6421 GCA_964469945.1 uncultured Planctomycetaceae bacterium | reverse complement strand
CGTGAAGGCCGTGAAGGACAAGACGGTCGACTTCGGCGCCAGCGACGCGGCCATGACCGATGCGGAAATCAAGTCGGTCGAGGGCGGCGTACAACTGTTGCCCATGACGGCCGGCAGCATCGTGCTGGCCTATAATCTGGAAGGCGTCGATGAGTTGAAACTGCCCCGCGAAGTGTACGTTGACATTTTCCTGGGCAAGATCACCAAGTGGAACGACGCGAAAATCGCCGCCGCGAATCCCGGCGCGACTCTGCCGGACAGCAATATCAACGTGGTGGTCCGCGCCGACGGCAGCGGCACAACGTTCGTCTTCACGCAACATCTTGGCGCCATCAGCGCGGAGTTCAAGAAGAACCCCGGCGCCAACAAGCAGCCCAATTGGCCGGTCGGCACGAAGTCCAAGGGCAACGACGGCGTGGCCGCGGCCATCAAGACGACTCCCGGTGCGATCGGTTACATCGAATACGGGCACGCCATTTTCACGAAGCTTCCCATGGCTTCGCTCGAGAACAAGGCGGGCAAGTTCATCAAACCGACGATTGCCTCCGGCCAGGCTGCGTTGGCTTCGGTCGAACTGCCCGAGAGCCTTATCGCCTGGCTGCCCGACCCGGCCGGCGACGAGTCCTATCCGATCGTCACTTACACCTGGATCATTTGCTACAAGCACTATGCGGATGCCAAGAAGGCCGCCGCGCTGAGAGACGTTCTCGCGTACGGTTTGACCGACGGCCAGAAGGATAGCGAGGGCCTCGGTTTCATCCCCTTGCCAACCATCGTGGCCGCCAAGGCCAAGGCCGCGTTGGACAATATCAAGTAACCATATGGCTGCGGTGAGCATCGAGAAACCGATCCCCGAGCGGGCGACCATCTCCCGGCCACCCACGGTGTGGGAGCGCGGTTGGGACAAGACCTTTCGGGGCCTGACCTACAGTTTCGCGTGGCTTACGGTCGTACTGGTGCTGTTGATCGTGTCCAAGGTCGGCTACGAGGCCGCGCCGGCGATCAAACAGTTCGGCGTCGGGTTCTTCACCGGCAGCACTTGGGATCCGGTCCAGGAGAAGTATGGAATCGCGCCGCAGATTTGGGGCACTCTCTATAGCTCCGTGCTGGCGATTTTCTTTGGCGGCATCCTGGGCCTTGCGGTCGCGGTCTTCCTCAGCGAGCAGTTCCTGTCGGCGTTCGTCTTCCGCATCCTCAAGCTCTTCGGCGTGCAGTTCCATCCGTTCTGGGGCAAGTTGCCCGAGCGGACGGAGGGACTGCTGAAGAACCTGGTCGAACTCTTGGCGGCCATTCCGAGCGTGGTGTACGGGCTGTGGGGAATTTTCGTGATCATCCCCCTGATCCGGCCGTGGTGCAATACGATTCACGCGGACTTGAAATGGCTGCCCTGCTTCAGCACTCCGCTGAGCGGCCCGGGCATGTTGCCCGCCGCCATCGTGTTGGCCATCATGATCCTGCCCACGGTCTCGGCGATCAGCCGCGACGCATTGACCAGCGTGCCGCCGAAGCTGCGCGAGGCGGCCTATGGACTCGGCGCCACCCGCTGGGAGGCGGTCCTGGGCGTCATCATTCCCACTGCGACGACCGGCATCATCGGCTCGATCCTGCTGGCCTTCGGTCGCGCGCTGGGGGAAACCATGGCGTTGGCCATGCTGGTGGGAAACGCCAACGTCATCAGTTGGTCGCTGTTCTCGCCCGCCAATACGCTGGCCGCGCTGCTGGCCAACAATTTCGGCGAGGCCGACAAGCCCATCACCGTCGCCGTGCTCATGTATTCGGCCCTGGTCCTGATGGGCATCACGCTGCTGGTCAATATTGTGGGCGCCCTGGTTCTGCAGCGCGCCGCGAGCGGGTCGAAGGGAGGCCGATGATGGAAGAAAAGGCCGTCATTCACCGTTCGCACGACCTGGGGGCCGCACGGGCCGAGACGCCCATCGACGTGAGCGACCTGCAGAAGTCGCTCCGTCGGCCGCGTTCGCTGTTCAGTTTCCTGATGAGCGGGCTGGCCACGGTGCTGACGCTGTTGGCCCTGGTGCCGCTGTTCTCCGTGCTTTACATGCTGCTGCTAAAAGGGGTTCACGGCTTCAGCCTGGCGTGGTTCACGCAGCTTCCGCCCGGGCCCATGGAAGTCGGCGGCGGCTTCGGCAACGCCATCCTGGGGACGCTCATCCTGGTCCTGCTGGCCAGTTTGATGAGCGTGCCGCTGGGAATCGTGGCCGCCGTCTTCCTGGCGGAATTCGGCCCCGATACGCGGCTGGCCTCGGTGGTGCGCTTCGGCGCCAAGGTCCTCAGCGGCTTTCCCTCCATCCTGGCGGGCGTGCTGGCCTATGGGATCGTGGTGGTGGCCACGGGCCATTTCTCCGCGCTGGCCGGCGGCGTGGCCCTGGCCGTGCTCATGCTGCCCACCGTGATCCTCACGGCCGAAGACGCCATCCGCATGGTGCCCAACCGCATTCGCGAAGCAGCCGTCGGCATGGGCGCCACCCCCACGCAAACCACTTTGCGCGTGATCCTGCCCACGGCCATGCCCGGCATCCTGACCGGGGTGATGCTGGCGGTGGCCCGGGCCGCCGGCGAGACCGCGCCGCTGATCTTCACTGCGTCGTTCAACGACTACTGGCCCATCAAGCACGGCCTTCCGGTCGTCACGCAGCCGACGGCCTCGTTGGCCGTCATCATCTACAATTTTTCCAAGGAACCCTACGATAACATGATCGCAATGGCGTGGTCGGCCGCTTTGGTCCTCGTGGTGTTGGTCTTGGCGACCAACCTGATGGGCCAGAGTCTCTCGCGGCACAACGAGTAAGATTCCAACGTAGCAGGCACACGCCGTCCGCCACGGCACACGGCGTGTGCCTGCTACAATCCCAGGGGGACACTTGTCATGGTGACTACCGAGAAGGGGAACACGACGGTCATGACGCCGAAAACGCAAGACGGCATCGTCATCGACTGCGACATCAAGGATTTGCACTACGGCACGTTCAAGGCGGTCCGCGACACCCGGATTCCGATCCAAAAGGGCTCGATCACGGCGTTCATCGGCCCCTCGGGCTGCGGCAAGAGCACCGTGCTGCGTTGTCTGAACCGCATGAACGACCTGGTGCGCGGTTTCCGCTTCCAAGGGCACGTCCACTTCCGCGGCAAGGACATTTATCACCCCAGCATCGATCCGGTGGCCGTGCGCCGGCACATCGGCATGGTCTTCCAGCAACCCAATCCGTTTGCCATGAGCATCTACCGCAACGTGGCCTTCGGCTTGCGCCTGAACGGCTACCAAGGAGACAGACATCAGAAGGTGGAGGAGGCGCTGCGTGCTTCGGCGCTCTGGGAGGAGGTGAAAGACAAGCTGCACAAAAGCGCCTTGGCTCTTTCCGGCGGCCAGCAGCAGCGGCTCTGCATCGCCCGCGCCATCGCCACCGAACCGACCGTGCTGTTGATGGACGAGCCCTGCTCGGCGTTGGATCCGATTGCGACGCGCAGGATCGAAGAATTGATGCTGGAGTTGAAGAAGCAATTCACCATTGCCATCGTCACGCACAATCTGCAACAGGCGCAGCGCGTGGCCGACAAGACCGGCTTTCTGTACGTCGACACCACCCAGGGCGGCCGCACCGGCTACCTGGTCGAGTTCGGCGACACGCGGCAGATCTTCGAGGACCCGAAGGAGAAGCACACGCAGCAGTACATCCGCGGCGAGTTCAGTTGACGCCGGCTCCTTGGTTCGGCTACGCAAGTTCGGCAGTCGGAAATGGGGACTGGCTCCGTCGCCTCAAACAGGCCGGCCCCGCGGGACGGCACCGTGGCGGCAACGTTTCTGCTTGTGCCACACCGGCTTGTGCCACGGAGCCAGTCCCCATTTTCCGCGAGCCTTGCGCAGTAGAATCAGAGCGCCCGGCGGATGCGCCGCGTGGGACGGCCGAAAACGGGCTTCGGCGCCGCCTTGGCTTCCGCTTCCTCCGCGCCCTCACCCTCGGCGAAAATCTCGCCCGTGGTCTCGGGCTTCGCCAACATCGTCATGCCCGGCATCTCGCCGCGAATCAACAGCCGGTTGATGCGCATCTCGATCCGCGTCAGTTCGTTGCCTTCCTCGGGCGTGACGAAGGTATAGGCCACGCCCTCGCGGCCCATCCGCCCGGTGCGGCCCACGCGATGCACGTAGTCGTCGCAGAATTGCGGAATGTCGTAGTTGATGATGTGCGAAATGGCGCTCACGTCGATGCCGCGGCCCACCACGTCGGTGGCCACCAGCCAGCGGATCTTGCCCTCGCGGAAACCCTTCATCACGCGATCGCGGGTGGTCTGCGGCAAGTCGCCGTAAATGGTGTCGACGTCCTTGAACTTGTGCGACAAGCGGCGATGGATCTTCTCCGTGCCGCGTTTGGTGCGGCAGAAGATGATCGCCTGCGTGGGCTTCTCCCGTTCCAACAGCTTGACCAGCAGGTCGAACTTCTGCTCCGGATCGACGGTGAAGTAGAACTGCTCGATGGTCTCGACCGCCAGATCCTTGCTGGAAAAATCGAGCGCCTCCGGCTCGCGCATGAAGCGCTCGGCAAGCCGCTTCACCGGCGGCGGAATCGTGGCGCTCAGCAGCAGCGTTTGCCGCGACTGCGGACAGCGTTTGAGAATCTTCTCGATGTCCGGCCGGAAACCGATGTCCAACATGCGGTCGGCCTCATCGAGGACCACGAAACTCACCTCGCCCAGCATCAGCGAGCCGCGGCTCATGAGGTCCAGCACGCGCCCGGGCGTGCCCACCACCAGGTCGGCGCCCGCGTTGAGTTGTTCGGTTTGTTTGCGGATCGGCTTGCCGCCGTAAACGGCCACGATATGGGCGTGCCGGCCGGCGGCCAACTTGATGCACTCATCGCGGACCTGGACGGCCAATTCCCGCGTGGGCAACATCACCAGGGCCTGCGGCGCGGCGCCCTTGCGATGCGGCTTCAGCCTCTCCAGGATGGGGATGGCGAAGGCGGCGGTCTTGCCGGTGCCGGTTTGCGCCTGGCCCATCACGTCGACGCCTGCCAAGGCGCGGGGAATCAGCCCGGCCTGGATGGGAGTCGGCTCCAGATAGGTGGCCAACTCCAGCGATTGGAGCATGACTTCGGAAAGTCCCATGGCGGCAAAACCGCCCGCCGGCGCCACCGCGGCCTTTGCCGCAGCAGCCTTGGGTGTCGTGGCCTTCGGCGGGGCGGGCATCGGCGGGGCCGGCTCCAACGCAATGGGTTCCGTCGAAGGCGGTGGTTTGGGAAGCCGTTCGGGTCGCGGGGGTGTTTTGGCCAACTTTGCCTTGTCAGAAAAAAACGAGCCTAGAGATAATTCCAGTCGGCCAGAAGGGGGGGTGCTGGCCACGAAGCATTCATGATTGTACTACTCCGGCGGCAAGAGGCCAAGTGCCCACTGCTCCAGCATCTGGAACTGGCGGTCGAAACAATGCTCATCCACGCCCAAAGGGCTTTTGAAGAAACTGGCCAGGAAGCGCAGCAGCCCGGTTTCGCCCCGCCGCCGGGCCGCGTCGGTCAGCCGCACCAGGTCCAGCACCAAGGGGGCCGCCAACACCGAGTCGCAGCCCTGCCAGGTGAACTGCATCGTCATGGGAGTGCCCAGGAAACCGCTGAAATGGATGTGGTCCCAGGCCGTCTTCCAATCGCCCAGGCTCTGGATGTATTCGATCGAGACCAGCGTTTGCGGGCGGTAGCCGAGGATTTCGCCTAGCAGATGGTCTTTGCTGGCGATCTTCGCCCGCTTGTTGGCCGGATCGTCGAGCACCTGGCCGTCCATGTTGCCAAAGATGTTATGGCCGACCCAACTCATCACGTGTAGATTCCGCCGCGCGAACAGCGGGGCCAGCACGCTTTTCAGCAACGTCTCGCCCGTCTTGCCGTCGCGGCCGGCGTGGCGCGTGCCGCGAAGCTGGGCCAATTCGTCAATGGCCGCCGGCGCCGCCCCCAGCGAGGGCGTGAAGTTGATGTACGAGCAGCCCAAACCCAAGGCGGCAATCGCATACAACGAACTGGCTGGCAGCGGACAGGAAGCTCTTGTCAGGAGGGCCTCCAGTTCGCTCCACGTGGGCGGCAAGCCGGCGGCCTCAATGGGCGGCTCCGTCGAGGCCACATTGACGACCACGACGTGTTCCAATTCGTTGGCCTGGGCGAACTGCGTCAAATCGGCTTGCAGCCGGGTCACGGTTTCCCCCGGCAACTCGTCTTGCGGAAGCTCCAGGTCGGCCAGCCGCGCAATCGTGGAACCGACATTCCGCAGCGTGCCGGGCCGAATGCGCGGCTCGATCCGCTCCAATTCACCCCGACAGCGAGTCATGAGTTCCGGGGTGGCCAGCCGCATTTCCGCGGCCAGCCGCAGGGCCTCGCCCGCTAGCGGCACACCGCGGATTTCATGCCCGCCGACGACAAACCGATCCCAC
>CAYYBU010000160.1:0-6454 GCA_964469945.1 uncultured Planctomycetaceae bacterium | reverse complement strand
CGGTGATGCACGCCATCTACCGCCAGAACTTCGGCTTCACCGACATCATCATCGGCCGCAAACATGCCGATGCGCCCTACCACGACGGCAAGCCCATCTGGGGCGATTTCGACGCCCAGGAAATCTTCGACCACCTCGGCGGCCAGTTGTGCATTCAGCCCTTGCGCGTGGGCTTTGCCGCCTACTACGAGTCGATCGGCCGGGTCGACCTGATGGACAAGCATCCCGAGGAAAAGCCCGTGTTCATTTCCGGCAAGGAGATCCGCAAGGCGCTCGTCGAAGGCCGGCCGGTCGATCCGCGCATTATGCGCGAGAGCACGGCCGCCATCCTGCACGCGGCCATGGGAAAAAATTCTTGAAAAGGCCGTAACCATTTACGTCTATAATCAGGGGAGCAACGGTCGTGAACCGGGCGGACTGGCAGCAAATAGCCGAAGAGAAACTGCTCGCGGCCGACGCGCTTCTTGCGGCCTCTCAGTGGCCCGCGGCCTACTATATGGCAGGGTACGCCATCGAGTGCGGGCTGAAATCGTGTATCCTCGTGCGGCTCGCCGGTTCTCCAGAGGTAATCTTCGAGAACAAGAAAAACAAGCGGTATTCCGAGAGTTGCTGGACGCATGACATCGAGGACCTGGTGACCTTGGCAGGCTTGAAACCGGAGCGCGACGCCGCCATCGTCGCCGACGCCGCCTTGGCGAAGCACTGGGCAGTTGTCAGTAATTGGAGTGAGACAACTCGTTATCAGATGAAGACGCAACGTGAATCGCAGGACTTGCGCAATGCGATTGCCGATCCCGTAAGTGGGGTGATGCAATGGATCAGGGCTCGCTGGTGAAAGAGCAGATTAACGCGGGAAACAGATTTCTTCGCGAGTTTGATAAGTACGCGCCTGCAGTTGTTGCTTTCTGGCTCAAGGACAGCGAGAATGACCGGTGGGCCCTCTATGTCGCCTCCGACAGGATCGATGACACGAATTTTGACGTGGCTTACGGCGAAGTCATACGTATTGCGGGGGAGATTGGGGACCCCAATTTTGATCCATTCCAGGTTCGGGTGCTGCGAATGGGCGATCCGATGGTCAAGGCGGCATTAGCCGCTTACATGGACCGTCCACCCAAGATACCATTCACTGTCCGTGGAGCGAATTTTGAGGGAATCGGCGCCGAAGAGGTTTATCTTGTCCGGGGGCCTATAGGAGGATATTCCATGCCAACGTCAACGGGACGCGATACGCTCAATCAGATCATCGATAAGGAGGCTGAGTTCTTCGAGCAACACGGTAAGGCTCCGGAAAAGATCAAGCTCCCTGTCCTCATGGCTTATGATCTGGCAAAGTGCGGGCGTGAAGAGTTAGGAGAGCTGGCCGGCAGGATTTTCAAGGACGGCATTGTCATCCTTGAGCAAGGAGGTTTCCACGGCATGAAGGTGGAAATCATTCGCAAGCGGGACGCTGTTCTTGAGCTCGAGTAGCTGCTGCTGCCTGGCTGGAACCCTTGTGAAGCGTTGCAAGAAACGACAGTCGCCGGCTCGGGGGACGAGCCGGCGACCATCTTGGGCGGGATCAATAGGCAGGGGGGAACGACGAGTAATCGGCCTTACGGCGTCTGCACGCCGAGCTTCTCTTCTTCCTCTTCCTGGATGATGATGCGGGGGGTGACCATCATCATCAGGCTGGAAGTGTCCCGGCCGATGCCGGTGTTCTTGAACAAGCGGTTGATGTAGGGGATCTTGTCGAGGATCGGCACGCCGTACTCGCTGCGGCCCTCGCTGAGCCGCTTGATGCCGCCCAGCAAGACCGTGCCGCCGTCGGGCACGCTCACCGTGGTCGTGACCGTCACGAAGGAGAAGGTCGGCAATTGCACGGTCGTGCCCGACGTCGTGGTCGTCTGATGGTCGATGTTGTTGTTGAACGTGTTCGCCGGCAGATTGGCGTTTTGCAGCAGGCCGTTGCGGGTCGAGTCCGTCGTGGTGCTGGTGGATCCCTGGAAGGTGAATTCCGACACCTTGGTGATCTGACTGAAGAAGGGGACGATGGTCAGGCGGACAAAGCGCCGGTCGTTGGAGACCACGGCCTGCACGGTCATGAAGGTGCCCTCGGAGAGGACCACGATCACCGGCTGTTGGGCCGCGGCGAAGTCGCCCACCACGGGCACCACGCTGATGACGAACGGCGTCTGCGAGGTGTCGGAGACGAACGCCTGCTGGCCGTTGAAGAGCGTGACCTTGGGGGCTTGCAGCACGTTGCTGCGTTTGTCGCCTTGGGCCGCATTGATGAAGAAGAACGCCTCCACGTCGCTGAGGATGGCGAACCCCAACGAAGCGCCGGCCGTGGCGTCGAAGCCGCCGAACTGCGGCGTGGCCAGTGCGTAGCTGCCTTGCGTGACGGGGATGTCCAGATCGGAGGTGTACACGCCCGATGATGCCGGCGAGCTGCCGACTGCTTGCAGACCGGCCACCGAGGTGCCGGCGCCGGTCGACCCGTAAATTCGCGTGGTGTAGGCGTTGCCGCCCACGCTGGTCGTGGTCACCGGTCCGAAGCCGGCGGCCGTGGGGTTTTGCGTGTTCTGCATGATGTTGAAGTCGAAATCCACGCCGATGCGCTCGAAGAAGTTGTCGTTGAGGGTGATGAAGCGGACTTCAATGGTCACCTGCAGGTCTTGCATGCGCCGCAACTGTTCCAGCAGGTCGACGATCTCTTCGTGGACCTCTTGGGTCTGGCTGACGACCAGGCTGAGGTTGGTTTCAAAGCGGGCGATCGAGCCGGGGCCGCCCACCGCGTCCCAGGTCGTGGGCTGGACGGTCGAGGTGATCAGTTCGATGAGGCTATCGAAATCGGCCTGCGCGCCGCCGCCCAAGCCGCCGGGGCCGCTGGCGCCGCCGGGGCCACCGAAGCCCATGCCGTTGTTCTGTTGGCCGGCGCCGCCCACGGTGCCCGCCATCTGCGCCAACACCTGGCTATTCACGGCGCCGCTGCCGGACTGTTTGCCGCCGGCCATCACCGCCAAGGGCGTGGTCATGGTGCCACCTCCCGCGGCGGCGCCGCCGCTGACGTTCGCCATGGCGTCGCGATAGGCTCCTTGCAGTCCCATGTTGGCGCCGCCGGTAAATTTGGGAATCGGCATCACCAGGTCGGCCACGTTGTAGGTAACGGTGTAAACCTGCCCGGCGCGCTTCTGTTCGCTGGTGATCTTCAACACTTCGTCCTTGACCACGTAGCTCAGGTGCAGCGGCTCCAGGATCAGGTTCAGCGCGCTCTTGAGCATCACTTGATGGGCGATCTCGATGGTGATCGGCGTGTCGGAAGAGATGCCTTCCTCGGAAAGACCCTGCGGATCGAGGTGCAGGTTCACATCCGCCAACCTGGCCAGTTGGTCCATGACTTTGCTCAACGGCATAGCCTTGAAGGTGACCGAAACCGGCGTCTTCAGCTTCTTTTCGATCTCCATCTCCTGCTCGGTGCGGCGCCGCTGACGATCCTGTGCCAACTTATTGCGGCTCTTGGTGATCGTCTTCCAGTCCTTGACGTCGGGGAACTCCATGGGGTGCAGATCGTCGAACGGGATGGAGGCCCGGTCCACGTTGTTCATCTCGATGCCGAACAGCCGTTCCTTCTCGTCTTTGATGGCCATGCTGTCTTGGTACATGCGGACGAATCGCGACCGCAACAACAGTTGCTCCACCACGGGGTTCTTCGGGTCGAGTTCGGCCGCTTGCTTGGCCACGATTTCCGCCTCGGCGTAACGCTGCTCATCCATCAGGTGGTTGTACTCGTCCACCTTCGCGGCGACCTTTTCCTGCCGATCGAGCTTGAACTGTTGCTCACGCGCGATTTCGTCGCGGGTGCGGTCGTTCTTGGCGCCCAACTCGATGCTGGCGCGGTTGTGCTCGATGTATTGTTGCGTGTCCCGCAGACTGCGATCGATGTTCCGCAGCAAGAGATCGCGGTACTGTGGGTCGAGCCCGGCGGCCTCAATCTTCTTGCGTTCCTGTTCCAACATCGCCAAGCCCGCCTTGGGGTCCTTTTCCAGCAGGTTGTGGGCGATCGTCTGCTGGCGTTGCAACTCATCGGCCAACTGGCGGGCCAGCGCCTTCTGTTTGGCTTCCGCCTCATCGAGTGGGGGACGCCCCGCCGTGCCCGGCGCCGAATGAGCTTCGGGATTGGAGAGCAGTTGCAGATGGTCCTGCAAGCGCCGCGCGGTTTCCGCATCCATTTGATTGCTGTAGGCCATGGCCTGGCGGAACAATTGATAGGCATGGTCCCGATCGTGTGCCTTCAGGGCCGCCTCGCCTTGCCGGAACAATTCATAGCCGGGCGAGAGGACGGGCTGGCCCCCGGGCGCCGGCATGGCCGACGGGGCCGCCGCCGCTTGCCCCGCAGGCGTCGCCACCGGCTCGGGCAGATCGTCCGGCCGCTGTGTGGGAACCGGGGGCATGGGTTGTTGGTTCGCCACCTGGATGTTCCGCGTCGCATCCTGGCCCGGGTCGTAAACTGCCCGCGAAGCCATGCGGTCCGCAGGTGTCCCGCTGGGCATCATGCCGCCGGCCTGCACGACCGCGTATCCGCTGGATGCACCGCCGCCGCTGGTCGCGCGGGCTCTGCGGATCTCCGCCAGGATTCTGCCGGCTTGATCTTCTCCCGGCCCCAGCAGCCCGGACTGCATGCGCAGTTGCTCGGCTTGCTTGGCGAGAAATTCCGCCCCGTCGAGTTGACCGGCCGAAAGTGCCAAGCGGGCCTGACGCACCAACTCGCTCTCGCGCAGCCGCACCGTGGCCGCGGCGTCGGCCGGGGCCGGCGTCGGCAGCGGCCGGATGGCTGCCTGGTCCTGGCGGCGTGCGGCGTTGATGCGATTGAGCAAGTCTTGCGGCTTGGCCTCGAAGGGACCGAAGGTGGCCTGTTGCCGGGCCGCGCGGTCTGCTAATTCTTCCGCCTGCTGGAGTTCTCCATAGCGAAGTAATGCCTCGGACTGTTCCATCGCCATCCGCGCGTAGGAGCGGCGATAAGCGTCGGTGTTGCGATCCAGGGCGGCAACTTCCTGGTACTTGCTGATGGCGGTTTCGACTTTCTCCGGGCTGTCGTCCAACGGTCCGTAGTGGACCGCCAGCCGCTTGGCCTGATTGAGCATGTCGGCGGCGCGGCGGACATCGCCCACGCCCAGGGCGCGCCGCGACAGTCGCAGCAGATTATAGCTCTGCACGCGATCGTTCGGCGCGGCGCCGTTGTTGGACGATGTCGGTGCGGCGTCGGAAACGAAGGCTTGCTGGCCGTTGAAGAGCGTGGTGTTGGTGGGGGCCTGCATCGCGTTGCCGCGGTTGTCGCCCGGGGCCACGTCGGTGCTGGTGTAAGCGGCCGGAACTACGGCCGGTTGGTTGTATTGCCTGGCCAGTGCCGGCGGCATGTGCAAATCGTCCTGGGCCGGCGGCGCCAGCGTCTGCGTTTGGCCAAACGATGGCTGCGGGCTGGAGAAATCGGCCGCCGTCGCGGAATGGATCGTGTGCGCGGCATCGGTGGGCGGCAGCGGCATCACTTGCTGCGAACCGGGCAAGCTGCCGTCGGGCAAGGCTTCGTCCATTCGGCCCGCGGAACGCGCCAGGAACGGATCGGTCGGCATCTCCTTCGGCTTGCCTAGCGACAGCGGCGAGAACATCGGGCTCGGTCGCGTAGCAGAAGCGGCGCCGGCCGTGCGCAACCGCTCCAGGGCCGAGCGGGCCTTCTTGGGCGTGTCTTCCATGGTGATGGGCGAGTACTCGACCTTCAGCGATTCCGCCTGCGCAATCAACGCGTCGGCGGTGGCCAGATCGTTTTCCGCCATCGCCTGACGGGCCCGCTGCAACAGCCCGGCCACCATGGGCCGCTTGTCCTCCGGCAGGGAGCCATTGGCGGCGGTCTGTCCGAGACTTGCCGCGCCCACCAGGATGGCCGCTCCACCGACGATCGGCCCGGCGACGGCACTGCCCGCTGAGAAACTCAGGACGATTGCCACCCAACCGGAAACTATCGCTACGGTCGCTTTCAACACGATTCTCCTTTGCTCTTCAAAAGCTGTACGAGCCGCGCGACGATACGCCGGCGAATCAGCCAAGGTGACAAGCTTTTTGACGAGACCAATAGATTTTTGCGAGAAGGGAGCGGTTTAATACCTCGCGCAGACACGGCGGTCAAGGTCAATTCCACGGAAACTGCTCACCGAAGCGGCATTTTGCACAAAGCTAACCGCCGCGAGCCGTCCCACGAGGCACCCGGCGTGAAGCGGGGCAAGTTGCGCGGGATCCGTTGGACAAGTCAGCCCAATGTGGGCGCCACTGGCTTTGCCAGTGTTTTCCGTGCGGGGAAAAAAAGGAGACAGGTCCATGTTTTCCGACCACGCCATCCCTGCACATCGCGCTCGATGGCCGAAAAATGGGGACTGTCCCAATTTTTGTGGCAGGAGGCCACGAAAATGGGACTGTCCCCTTC
>CAYYBU010000159.1:0-6457 GCA_964469945.1 uncultured Planctomycetaceae bacterium | reverse complement strand
ACCATCCCCCCAACGTTGCCCCACCGGCCCCATCGGCACCGTGTCGATTCCCATCAGGTGCGGGTAGGCATTCTTCTCCACCGGGGAGAAATCGCCGTTGGGCAACAGTACGCCGTCGGCGTCCACCGGCAGTGGCTCGCCCGGCACGTCCACCATGCAGACCGGCCGGCGGTACACCAACTCGACCTCCACCCGGGCCGGCGATCGTCGCCTCACCTGCTGGACCTTGGCAACCCAGGGGTGCAGGGAAAACGCCTCATAAAGCCGCTCGGACAGGTCGTCATCGAGAATCGACAACGGCCCATCCAGACTGGCGTCGCGGAAGACCTCGGCGCGCACGTCGGCGTGGATCCAATTGGGCAACGGGGTGATGAGGACCTTCTCTTGCGCGACCGTATATTGGCCGGAAGCCAGTACGTGCGGCCGGACGTGCCGCCAGACGGCGACCACGCCGCTAGTGAAGAAAATCAGCAGCAAGACGGCCGCGGTCCCGGTCCGCCCGGGCCCCCAGAGATAGGTCAGCAACTCTTTTAGCCGGCGGGGCACATGCAGCGTTTTGGTGGTCTTCTTGGTGGCGCCCATTCGTCTTGGAGATCGGAGATCGGACCGAAAAAGATGAGCCGCCAGCCGGATGGTCTGAATATGATGCTTCAGCCCGGCTTGCGAAAGACGCTGCCCTGACTGACCTGCTGAAACTTCAGCTTGCGATACATGCCTAGTGCGGCCGTATTGTGCTGCATGGCCTGGGCCTCGACCAGGCTGATACCCTGCCGGACGAATTGGCGAAAGGCCTCGGTGAGCAGAAAAACCGCCAGGCCGCGGCGGCGATACGACTCCTCGACAAACAACTCCACCAGGCCGACGGTCCGTCCCGGGCACGACGTGGGCGTCAATTCCATGCTGCGGAACGTAGCGCTGGCCACGGCAGGCCCCCCGCCACGGGGCATCAACTCGAAGCGGGTCAGATCGAACTCCCCCAGAATACAGGCCTCCCACCAACTGCGCGACGGTGGATCGATCGCCACCTCGACCACCATTTGCCGCCGGATCTGCATCTGCCGGCGGTCCACCAAGGCCTCGAAGGTGGTCATGTCCCGCTGCAAGATCAAGGTACGATCGATCTCCTCATACCCACGGGCGAGGTAAGCCTGCTGGGCCACCGTATCGGCTTCCAGCACGCCGGGCAGCTCGCTGCCGCCATACAGTCCGAAGTAGAAGGCGTTCAGCGGCCTGATCCCGCCGCCGTAGAGGACCTTGGCGCCCCGCGCACACAAATAGGCTTCGCTCTGCTCCAGCAGGCCGGCGGCCACCTCGGCCTCTCGACAATCCGGCCGCGCCAGGACCAGGCAGGTGGTGCCCATTTCGGTGCAGACGGCGTTTTCGTCCTCGCAGGGCCCGAAACCGGCATGGGCAAAACCGACCGTTTCCCCGTTCTGACAGGCCAGAATCAATCCGGCGTAATCGAAATAAAGTTTTGCAAAAACATACTGCTCAAGCAGTTCCGCGGAAATCGGCCGCGCCAGGCCACGTTGCTCGCCCCGACTTCGCCAAAGGGAGGCCAGTAGTGGCGGATCAGTATTGCGAAACGGACGGTACGTCAACATAGGCAGCCAGCGCCCCACCAGACCTCACGGTGCAGGATCGGGCAATTATAAGGGCCGAGGGCCAGTTTCACCAGAGGCCAGCAACCGCATGTGCTCCAGCAAGGCCCATTCCGGATGGCCGACCAGGGCCGCCAATCGCCCGGAGAGCGGCGTCGCTTTGGCGTCGCGGCGCAGATCGGACAGATAGTGCCGCAGCAATTCCGCCTCCGCCGGTTGCGATTCCAACAGGAAGTGGACCCACGCCCACGACTCGACATAGTCCTCCTGGCTCATGTCGCCGGCCGGATCGAGTTGCTCCAACCGCCGCAGATTCGGATGCCAAGTCCCCTTGGCCACGGCCGCGGCGACTTGCCGGACATAGGGCTGATTCAGGCCATGCTGTTGGCGGGGAAGCTCGAAATACTTGGCCAACCCCTCGTCCAGCCACAAGGGCACGTTGGGCACCACCGCGTGCAGATAGGCGTGGGTCATCTCGTGACGCAAATCGTCGGCTATGCGGTCGCCCCATTCGGCGTAGACCGCTGTCTGTAGGTCGCTCTCCACGTAAAACGCCCGCCGGTCCGGGAAATTCGGATGCTGGCCGTGCATGAACTTGCGGAACCCCTCGGCATTCTGGAACAGGTAGACGTGGACCTGCTCCGCGCTGGCCGGCAAGCCCAAGCGTTGGCCCAGATCGATCCGCCGGGCGGCCAATTCATCGAGCAAAGCTTCCTGTGCCGGCGGCCTGAAATCGCTATGGAGCACCAGCGGCGGACGAGCCACGGTAAAGCGTTCCGGCAGGTCGCTGGGGCGGATCCACGGCGCCGTGCAGCCGCTGACGGCCATCATCATCAACGAGACAAGCCTGACGATCGCCTTGGGTGCCACTGCTGGCTTGTCCAGCAGTGCCGCGGAAAACACTGCTGGACAAGCCAGCACTGGCACCCGACGATCCACGTATGGCGGACTACTAGCCATCTTGACCATGCGAATCGATCGCTCCGCGTTGCGTTCCCGGCCAATGCTGTTTTCCGCCAAGTGACGGGCCGCTGACGCCGCTGCGGCAATGTTGGAGGTCGCGGGCGACCGCGTCGATGGCGGCGGCCAAGCGTGGGCCCCAGGCCGTCACGCTGTAGTGCCGGGCAACCCGCTGGCGGCCTGCCTCGCCCATGCGCCGCCGCAACGGCGGGTCGCTGGCCAACCGCGAGATCGCCTCGGCCCATTCCCGCGGCGTCGACGCCAACAGACCGGTCTCGCCGTGAACCACCATCGCACGATTCATGCCCACGGGATTGGCGATCACCGGCAGGCCGGCCGCCATGTATTGCAACACGCGCAGGCCGCACTTGCCGCGGCTCCAGGAATCGTCGGGCAGCCAATTGACGCCGATATCACCCTGGACCAACTCGGCCGCTTCGTTGACCGACGACCAGCGCCGCGCCGCGACGCGCAGTCCGCGCAGTGCCGGGGCCGCATCGGAAATCACCCGCAGTTGCAGCCCCGGGAAACGTTCGACGGCCGCGGCCAGATGGCCCTCGGCAGCCCGCAGCGAGGGGAGCGTGCTCCGCTGGCCAATCCAAACCAGCCGGACGGCGGCGCCCCGCCGACTGTGCGTGGCCGGGACGTACCAGGCCGGCTCGACGCAGGTGGGAATGACGCAAACCCGCTCCGGCTCGACGTATTGGGCGGCTTGCTCTTTCAAGTATTCGTTGCCGGCGATGACCAAATCGGCCGCCCGCACGGTGGCGGCGAAGCGGCGCTGCCGCTGCCGGCTTTCCGCTCCCTTGGCATGATAGCTGTCGCGTTGAAACAGCGCGTCGTCGACGTCGTAAACCAGGCGTTTCGCGGCCCGGCGCAGAAGGGCCAACTGCCAGCGCGGCAACAGCTTGCGTTGCAGGATCACCATCTCGGCATGTCGCAAGGAAATGAACTGCGCCGACCGCGGCAGGATCGCCGTCTGAAGCGCGGTGGCCTTCAGATATAGCCCCCTCTCGGCCATCGACCAGGTAAATGCCTCCAGTCGATAGCGGTAGCAGGGTTGTTCGACTCCCTCGATCAGGGCCAAGACTTCCATGACTATGCCCTCCCCTCGAAAAACCCCGCTGGCGGGGGCAAATCTTAGCAAATTCCAGCCGGGGAAAGAAGAGCAAAAGTAGCGTTGGACCAGTCAAGGGTTGAAATTGGTTTTTGTTTCGCATGTACATCCAGGCCGACATAAACTACACTCGTACTCATCGGACCAGTCCTCCCCTTGTGGCTCCGTGTTGGACGGGGAAACTTTTCCTCCCAGCATAATCCACGTTAGACGTGAGTGACTTCACAACCCATACTGTTTTGGAGGTGAATCATGAATACAGGGCGATGGGGCGTGCTGGGCGGCGTGGCCGTCTTGCTGGCGTTGGCGGGGACGGCGGCGCGGGCGGATGAGGGCAAAGACAGCCCGCCCAAGTCGCACGCCGACTCGGTCATGGAACAAATCCGCGAGGGGGCGCACGACGTGGCAGCCCGGGTGCGGGTGGAAATCAAACGGGCGCGGGCCGAGGTGGACCGCATGGGAGCCGAGGCGCGGGTCTACGCCCGGCTGCACTGGGACAAGGCGCTGGCCGATGCCAAGCTGGACGTCGAGGTGCAGAAGGACGGGGCGGCCGTCCTGCGCGGCACCGTGGCCAGCGAGGCGGGCAAGGCGAAGGCGGGCGTTTTGGCCCAAGACACGGTCGGCATCCAACGCGTGGAAAACGACTTGATGGTCGTGCCGCCGGCGGCACCGCGCTAATTGGCCACGGACCGGGCACGGATCGAAGAAGACAAGGAGGCTGTTTCAAGAACGCAGCCGCCCTCACCCCCGGCCCCTCTCCCGCCAGGCGGGCGAGGGGAGTCTTGGGGCAGGGTCCGAGTGAATCCGTGCCTCATCCGTGTTTCCGTGGCTAGTTTCCTTCCGGCTTCTTCCGTAGCGACTCCTCCACGCAGGCTATCGCCTTGGCCAACTGGCGATCGACAAACGTGTCGGGCTTGGTGGCAGGGGCGGCGTGCGGTTTCTCGCCGCCACGGAAGACGTCGCGCTGTTGCCGCCACCGAAATAGTTGCTTGAAATCCTCGCCCTCGACGACCACCTTGCAGCCTTCGTCGGGCGAGCCGCCCCAGGTATCGCTCGGCGTGGCGTCGTGACGGCGATGGATGTTCTTGCCGCTGGGACGCCAGTAGCTGGCCACGGTCAATTTCAGCTCGCCGCGATGCTCGCCCAGGTCGATTACTTCCTGGACGGTCCCCTTGCCCCAAGTGCGCTGGCCCACGATCTGCGCGCGATGGTGGTCCTGCAGGCAGGCGGCCACGATCTCGCTGGCACTGGCGCTGTACTGATTCACGAGCACGACCATGGGGAAAGCCGTAAAAGGGCCGTTGCCGCTGGCCTCGACGCGGCGGAGCACCTGCCCCTCGCGGCCGCGCGTGGTGACGATCACCTTCGCATCGTTGTCGGCGGTTCCCTTCTTGCTTTTGTCCACGGCGGGGAGGAACAGGTCGCAGACCTCCGTGGCTGTGTCCAGCAGACCGCCCGGATTGTCGCGCAGATCGAGGATCAGGCCGCGCATCTGATGGTCCGCAAGCCAGTCCAGCGCCTGCCGCAGGTCGTCGGTGGTCTTTTCGGCAAAGCCGGTGATGCGGACGTAGCCGATGTGCTCACGTCCGGCGAGGAGGAAGTTCCAGGAGCCGTCCGGATTGCGCGTGTCGCCGCGCACGGTATCGACCACGATGGTTCTGCGCACCACCTGGAGGTCGACCGGCTGCCGCTCGCCTTCGTGCAGGACGCACAACGCGACGGCCGTGCCGGGTTTGCCGTGCATGATCTCGACGGAGTCTTTCAGCGACATGTCCTTGGTGCTGCGGCCGTCGATCTTGAGGATGCGATCGCCGGCGCGGACGCCCGCCTCGTAGGCCGGCGAATCGACCAGGGGGCTGATCACGGTCAGTTCCTTGGTCTTGGGGTCCAGCGAGACCTCCATGCCGACGCCCTCGAAACGCTTGTTGATGGCCTCTTCGAACTCTTGCTGCTCCGCCGGGCTGATATAGGCGGAGTAATCGTCCTTCAACTCGCCGAGCATGCCTTCCACGGCCCCCTGGAAGAGCGTGGCATCGTCGACCGGCTCGAAGTAGCGCCGCGAGATCTGGTCCAGCACGTCGGACGCCGAGCGGCCATAGCGATTGTGCAGGCCCTGGCGGTAACAGGCCATGGAAACGATGGTAATCAACAACAGCCAGCACAGGTTGCGTCGCGGCATAAAGGTACTTTCGCGTGGGGGTTCGATGAAATCGAGTGTAGTTTACGCCGCGATGGCTGTCCATTGGGGGCTTTGGTCTTGCGACTTCGGCACCGAGCAGGAAATGGGCTTCCCAAGGTGTTGAACCGCTGTAGGGAACGCCCTCCGTGGCGTTCCGGTTTTCTCGATGGTGCATGGAACGCCACGGAGGGCGTTCCCTACAGTAGGTCAGGCTGTGCCTGACGCCGGCGGTTTGTCAGGCACAGCCTGACCTACGACCTGTATCCGGCACACGGCGTGTGCCGGATATATTCGGCCCTTGACATTATTTCCTCGTTGTGGTAAATTACTTTGTAGTACAAAGCTCATTCACGCGGAGGTCTGCCATGAACGTTGACGAAGCCCAAGCCCGGATGCGGGAAATCCAGCGGATCATGGAGCGGGCGACGCTTTTTACGCTCCTGCCCGGCACGGCCGCGGTGGTCGGCGGACTGTTGGTGCTGGCCGGTTGCGGGGTCAGCTATGCCATGTTCCACTCGCTCGATTTTGCCGACATCCTCCACCGGCCGTTCTACGATCAGGCCGCCTTCTGCGTGATGTGGTTTGCCATTGGCGTGATCG